>JAAURU010000010.1 GCA_012032075.1 Flavobacterium sp. | reverse complement strand
TGTTTATAATGGTTATAAATTACTATAATTAATGAAATAAAGCCTCCTATAAGGTGTGCCAAATGTACTAAAACAACAATATATAAAAAAGAAGTTGTTACATTACTTTCGCTTCCTGTGAAAAAATAACCGTTTGCAACTACATCGGCAAAACCTCTAAATTGAAAAACAACAAATAATATTCCTAAAATTAATGTTGCCCATAGTAATAATGTAGTTTGATTTCTGTTTGACTTTTTTATTGCTTTTAAAGCCAAATAGAATGTTACACTACTTGTCAACATTAATACTGTACTAATTATAAATGCATATGGTAATTGAAAATCAGTTAACCAATCGGGTCTTGATTTACTTACAACATAAGCACTTGTTAAGCCTGCAAAAATCATTAAAATACTAATCATTGCAAAGATTAGTAGCATTTTATACGATTTGCCTTTTCTACTATTATACTCTTCTAAAGTCATTTTTGTTTCCATCTTATCTTAAAAATTTATCAAAAATAAATACCATTTGCAATAATGTTATATAAGAAACACTTACTATCATTAATTTTCGAGCAGCCTTAGTATCCATCTCTTTATATAATTTCACAGCGTAAACTAACATCCATATTCCTAATAAAAGAACTAGTGCTGTTGCAATTTTAGATAAAAATAATTTTCCAGTAAATCCAAAAGCTGGAATTACAGAAGCTATAATCATCCATACTGTATATAAAATAGTTTGCAAAGCTGTTTTTTTATCCTTTTTCCCAGTTGGTAACATAAAAAAACCTGCTTTTTTATAATCGTCATATAAAAACCAACCAATTGCCCAAAAATGAGGGAATTGCCAAAAAAACTGAATAATAAATAGTGTTCCTGCTTCTATTCCAAAATGACCTGTTGCAGCAACCCAGCCTAACATATAAGGAATGGCTCCTGGAAAAGCTCCAACAAAAACAGATAAAGGAGTTAGTGTTTTTAGTGGTGTGTATAAACTAACATACATAAAAATGGAAATAGCTCCGAACATTGCCGTTTTAGCATTTACGTAATATAATATTATTAACCCTAAAACGGTAAGAACTACTCCAATTATAAATGCCGTTTGTTTTGTTATTGTTCCTGCTGGTAAAGGACGATTTTTGGTTCTATCCATTAAAGCATCTAGGTCTTTTTCAATAATTTGATTGAATACATTTGAAGCTCCTACCATACAGTAACCACCAATTACTAAAAGCAAAACAGTTATCCAGTTTTGGCTACTCCACGAATCTATTCCTAATAAATAACCTGCAATGGTCGAAAAAACAACACTTAATGCCAATCTAGCTTTTGTAATGGCTACAAAAATGGAGAAAAGTGAAGGTTTAGAAGCGGTATGATTTAAAGTATCCAAAATTGATAGATATCCTTGATTTAATTGGGTGCAAAGATACAAATAAGATTTTTGATTTTTACGCAAATTAAAGGAGAAAAAACATCTAACAACTGTTAATAATCGAAATACCAATTAAACAAATCACTTCTTACACCAACTGAAAACCAAGTTGTATTTGATTTCAAAGTAGTAGCTGTTTCGACTTTTGGTTCAAAATTACGATATAGAAAACTTCCAAAAAGCTTCAGATTTGAAGAAGGATTTATTAAGTATCCCAATTGTAAGTCAGCAATTAAAACATTTGTAGTATTACCTTGAGCTACTGAAACACCAGTGTCAAAAGGTCGGTTATCATCATAACTTACATAGATATTCCCACCGTAATTTGAAGTATCATTTAAAGTATTAAAATCGAAACCTCTTTGCCCATAAATTAGTTTTGCTTCTCCAAAATACCTTCCTTGAAAATATCTTGCAATAGCTACTAATTCTCTAAAATTTCCACCCCAATTATGACCCATACTTTGATTGTTGTGTGCATAATTTGTTAATGGATTACTATGAGAATAGACATAGGGTCTAACATGATTGTATTCCAATTGTAACATTAAGTTTTTGAGTTTAAAAGCATCATAATATTTAGCTCCTATTTGGTAACCAAATTTATTTCTCCAACTTTTATTACTTGCTTTTACATCACCAATGGCAAATTCATCCAAAAGAAACTGTGAGTAAAAATTAATTTGATTGTTCCATTTGTATTTTGCAGTTGCTCCCAAAACAGCATTTCCGCTTTTTGAAGAAGACGAAAATTCAACTGCTCTGTAAAAGATAATTGGGTTTACAAAATTTACATCAAAACCCCTATCATTAGTATTTGCCCAAACCACATTTTCAAATAATCCTATATTAAATCTTTTAGAAACATTATAACTCAAATAATGACTAGCCATATATTTAGTGGCATAAGTTCCATCAACAGTAACCTCTGGACGAACATCTTTTAACCACATATAGGTGTTAGTATATTTTATTTTCCAAAAAGTAGTATTAATTTAAATAAGGTATGGACTTGCTGCGTCACTTTGCAATAAAGAACGATAACCATCACCAATAAAATTTCTGCTGTAACCTAATTGTAAATCTATAAAATCACTAGGTTTGAATTTAATATTGGCTTCAGCCAAAGGAAAATCGAATGCATCTTCTTTAAATTGTTTAGCAATGCCTATTCCAGGAATAATAGCAGGATTTCCACCAGAAGGTTTTAAACTGGAAGCATAAGCATTATAATAATCGGCAAAACGACCTTGACTTTCATAAATAGAAGAAGTAAATGTGATTTGTTTTCCTAATGCTCCTTGTACTTGAACACCTCTTGTATTTACAAAAGTATTTGACAGCTTACTTTCTGTATCTTTACCAACACGCAAATCTAAAATAGGATTTAAACTAAACCAATACCCTTGACCTTGAATAGCCACTAAGTTTTCATTCCAAAATTTTCTTCCAAACCAAGAATTTGTTTGCTTTTTCAAATTCTCTTGAATTGCTTGAAAATCATAATATTTGGCTACTTCGTTGTAAGAATATGGTTTTGTAGCGGTGTGATTATTACTCCCAACTTGATTTATCAAAGCTTCAAAATTGTAATAATTTAAGTGTGTGAAAGGAATATTCAAATCACTATTGAAGTTAGGATTTTCAAATGGTTTATATGATTTTTCAACTGCTTCAAATTCTGTTAATTCTTTCGTATTGTCAATTAAATTCTTATTCGTTTTCTCTTGAACATTAGTTTCTTCAATTTCATTTTTGTAAGCGATTGGTTCTTCAAGAGGAATGGCAATTTTGAGTGTAAATTTTGAATATGTTGGTCTTCCTGAATAAACAGCTGGCTTTATCTTTGGTAATAAATTAAAAACTCTTTGTGTTTCTTGCTTCAAATCATTGGAAATCGCATCAATATAAAGTACTTTAAAAGTTCCAGTTGTATCAACTTCAAAAATTGTTATTACATTCCCTTTATAATTATTTTGCTTTAATTCATTTGGCACTACAAAATTGGAATACATGAAATTTTGCAAGGTATTGTAAAAACAGTTTTCTAAATCCTCCGCTTTTACCTTCTCACATTCTGAAAAAATGGGAAAGGTTTCTGATGTTACTTGAGAATAGATTGAAAAACTGAATAAAAAGGACAAAAAACTTATATATTTTCTCATTTTTTAGTAGGCTGATTTTGATTCTTGATGGGTTGCAATTTCTTTGGCTGCCGAAGTACCAATTCTTTTTACTCCTAATTGTATCATTTGCATTGCTTCTTCATAATTTCTTACACCACCAGCAGCTTTAATTGGCAAAGGAAAAGCATTTTCTAACATTAATTTAATTGCTTTTACAGTTGCTCCATTTGGAGAACCGTCTAAAGTTTCATAAAAACCTGTTGACGATTTTACAAAAACATTTTCATATTGTGATTCCTTAAAATGACACACCACACAATTTTTAATAAGTGCAGAAAGTTGTACAATTTGATGATCATTAGTGCAGCAACTTCAATAATCCATTTTACTATTTTATTGTTTTCCAATCCTAATTTTGTACAAGCTAAAACTTGTTCTTTTACTAAAGCAACATTTCCTTCCTTAAAAGCTTCATAATCTATAACAAAATCTAAATCATCTACTCCATCTTGAATTACTTTTTTAGCTTCTGAAAGTTTAAATTCTAGCGATTTATTACCTTTAGGAAAGTCAATCACAGTTCCTATTGTAACTTTTGAATTTGCATTAGCAATCATTTCTTTCGCTAAAGCAACAAATTCTGGTCGAATCATAATTAGTTTAAAACCATATTCTATAGCTTCTTGAATGTTTTTTTTAACAATTTCAAGGTTTGCTTTCTTTGAAATTCCAGCTTGTTCAGCGGTTTTTAAGTAAGTAGCGTCTAGATATTGTTTAATGTTCATGGTTTTTAAGTTTACAATACATTGTAAAAATAAAAAATCCCATCGAAATGGGATTCTTTTTTACTATTAATTCAAATTAATTAATTTTAAACGTAATAGGAATTGCATATTTAATTCTAACATTCTTAGTTCCTTGCTTAGCAGGAATTAATTGAGGGATTTTTTTTAACGCTTTTTCAGCTGCTTTTTTCATATCGGGAGTTGCTCTATTGTTTTCTAATGGTTTTACATTAGTAATATTTCCATTTTCATCTATAACAAACTCGATTAAAGCCGTTCCTTGTTTTCTATTATCAAAATCATTTTCTGGATATACTAAATTTCTTGAAATAGCTTTTACTAGTTGCTCATCAAAACAAGCTTTTTGTTCTGATCTGCTTAAGCCTTTACATGCTTTGAACATAGGTAATTGCTCTACAGTATTAATGTTTGGTGGTGTAACTGGCCCTTCTTCTTTCCCAGTAGGAACTTCACTTGTATTAGTATCTAAAGTATTTTCTAATTTAGCAACATTGTCTTGAGACGCAAGATTTAATTTTTGAAGTTCTATTGTATTATCTTTTAATTTAAAATCATTTAAAACCTCTGGAATAATAACTTTAGGGACAATTTTTTCAACAGGCTTAACATAAGGCTTTTCAACAACTTTTTTGATAATTTCAAAATTATCAGTAAAAGGTTTTTCAGTAATATCGATAATTTTAGGCTCATTACTAGTGAATGTCTTTTGAGAATCTTTAAAATTATACTCTAGCACAAATAGCACACCTAACATTGTTGCGATAAGACCTAACTGGAAGAAGATAAAACTGTTTTTCATCTTTTTTTGGAAATCATTTTTTGTCTCTCATAATTATATAGTTTAAATATTAACAACTCGTTAACAAAACATATACAAATTATGTGCCAAAAAAAATCCCAATCGTGAGATTGGGATTTAATATTATAAAAATAATTCTTTATTGTAATTTAAAAGTAATTGGTAATCCATATTTTACTCTTACTGCTTTACCTCTTTGCTTACCTGGAGTAAATTTAGGTAATTTAGAAATAATTCTTTCTGCTTCTTTTTCTAATAAATCTGCATCACTTTTAATACCTCTACCTCTTACTTGAATATCTTTAACAACTCCATCTTTGTCAATCATAAATTGAACAGCAACAGAACCTTGAGATCCATTTTCAGCAGCTCTTTCTGGATAACTGAAATATTTCTTAATGTGTGCATTCATTTTTTCGTTGAAACAATCCATTTGCTTGTTTTTAGCAACTCCTTCACAACCAGGAAACATAGGAATTTGTTCGATGATAGCGAATGGCATCTCATCTGGAATATCATCTAAAGATGGGCCAGTACTACCTACTTCAGAAGCTTGAACAACTACTACTGGTTTATTTTCATCAACTTCAGATACTTCTATTTTCTCTTTTTCAATTTTGATTTCATTTCTAACCACTTCAATAACTTCTGGAGCTGGTGGTGGTGGTGGTGGTAATCTTTGAACAGGAGGAAGCGTTAATATAACATCTTCCTCATCTAATGCTAGATTATCTGTTATTGCAAAATTTTCAGTTTCAACTCTTGGATCTTCAGATTTCAACTCTATTCCAACATAAGTTAGCAATAAAACTGCTACAAGACCAATTTGAAAGAATAATGTACTATTCCTTTTTGGATCAACATTTGGATTTTTCTTTACTTCCATAATTTTCTTTTTGAGGTCGCTAATATAATTAATAATAAAATAGTTTTAAAATTTTTTACAATTAATTTTTATAAAATTGTAAAAAAATAAATGCTGTTAGTGCTCCTATAGCATTTGCCAAAACATCATAAACATCTGCTTCTCTTGAAACAGTAAACATCGATTGTAATACCTCAATAATTATGCCATAAACTATTGCAATTAACACAATTACAAGAAGTTTTCTCAAAGAAATACTTTTAAAAGCTCTTGACCAAAATAAAACAAATATAAAATAAAACAAAAAATGTACTATTTTATCTTTATTAGTAATTGATGGAAGAAAGGGTTCCTTTTTAATTGATGTTAAACATAAATAAGTTAACAATAATGTCCAAGCAATAGCAATAATGAGATAACTACGCTCCGATAATTTTAGTGTACTCTTCACTAGATAATAATTGTTCTATTTCAGATGTATCTGTTATTTTTAATTTAATCATCCATCCATCACCATAAGGGTCTGAATTTACTTTTTCTGGATCAGATTCTAAGGAATCATTGAATTCAATAATTTCACCAGTTAATGGTAAAAATAAATCAGAAACTGTCTTAACAGCTTCTACTGTTCCAAAAACTTCGTCTTTATCTAAAGTTTGATCTAATGTTTCTACTTCAACATATACAATATCTCCTAATTCTTTTTGTGCAAAGTCTGTAATACCTACAGTTGCAATATCTCCTTCAATAGAAACCCATTCGTGGTCTTTTGTGTACTTTAAATTAGTTGGGATGTTCATTTCTTATTTCTTTTTGTTTTGGTTATACAAATGTAGTTTTAATAATTTAATTCCAAAACAGGTTCCTCATTATTTTTATTTTTATGCTTAATAACAACTATAACAAAAAAAGTACCTATTCTGATATAGATACTTTTTTTAGAGCGTTTGCATAGCTTTTTTAATTTCCGAAATTGTATCTTACAGTGAATCCTGATCTGATATTTGTTATTGGAAAAGAAGTTGATATTACCGCTTGTGAGAATTGATGATCATAAAAAAATATAGCAGTAAGATTTCTACTAAATGAATAATCTGCTGTTAACTTCACTGACCATATATTTTGTCCTCCTGCTAATTCATTATTATCATAATCTAAGTAACGAACGATAGTGTTGTTTTTTCGAAGTGTGAAATCTGTTTTAATGTTAATATCACTCTTTATAATACCTGTAGGATTATCTGCTAATTTTGAATTAATAGTTACATCTTTTATTCTATATCCTAAACCTATAGTATATTCATTTCCGCTTACTTCTGTTAAAAGATTATTATCAAAACTCATATTTAAAGTTCTGTCTTTTTTCATTTCGGCCAATACTTTTATAGAACTTTTCATTTCAAAATCAAGACGCATCAACGGATTAAATTGTTCCGTTAAATTGACATTCGAAATAATAGTATTTGCATAGAAGTTACCATTCGTATCTAATGGAGCTTCATTAAGATTAGTACGATACGAATTCACATTATAACTTGCACGATAACCATGTTGTAAAGAAAAACGTCTAAACTTATCTTTAAACCATTTGTATCGCATTAACCCTGTATATTTAATATTCCAGTTTGGCAATGGAATATCCTTAAAACTGCGTTAGATTCTTTACTCACTTCTCTTCCTGAATAAGCGGCTCTAAAAGCTGGCAATAATACTTGCTGACTATTTTTCCCATAACCAACAGGATAACCATCTAAATCTCTTGGATAATTTGAACTTCCATAATATTGATTGGCAAGAGCATCGGCAACTTTTAATCTGTTTGATCTAAAATCATTAAAAGATTGTGAAAAGTTTTCGTCGCTTTGGCTAAAAGCCGTACTAATTAATATAGTTGAAATATTAAAATTACCAAAGTTATATGGTGAACGTGAATTATACTGACCGTTTGAAGTATCATATTGTTCTGAAAAATTCTGAGCATACATTCTATCGGCAGTTAAATCAATTTTTAAATCAGCAAAAGGCTCCACTTGTGCAGTGTAATTTAGTTTCTTGTTTGTTACTTGTGTAAAGTTTTGGTTAAATTCTGGAAAAGGAGTAAGCCAACCTTGTTTTGCTGCTTCATAACGCACATCTGACTGACTACCAAATACAAATCCTAATGATGGTTTTGAAGATCCAAAAAATCCTAAACCTGGTAAATAACCTGGCAAAACAGTACCATTTGTTTCTGTATAATTAACTTGAATATTTTTAACACTTGTTGCTATATCTATTAATCCGTTTACAAAAATGTTTCCTTCATTCTTAGTTGTTTTTCCTTTTGCAACTATTTTTTGTCCTGGTTTAGGTAAAGTTGATTTAGTGTCTTTGGTATCCTTAACAATATCTTTTTTCTTTTTGGCTTTTCTGTCTTTGGTTAGACCAATGTATTTATAAAACAAATCCATATTCAAAGTTGTATTCAACTTGTGTGAATTTGAATTTTGAATTGTATTTCCTAAGTTCCAATCTGTTCCATTTTCATCAACATATGTAGCAAAAGCATCGGAAGAACGTTGCCAATTATAATCTCCTGTATAACTGTAATTTGATTTTATAAAACTTAACGCAGGTATTTTATTTATGGGTAAATCATAATTAACAACAATTTGTTGATTGTGCTGATTGGATTGACCTGTATTCCAATAATCATCCCAAATATCTAAACCATCAATAGGAACATTACCTTCATCCAAATAGTTTCTAACAATATTGCTTGAAGAAGCTGTATAATTTACTCGCAAAGATTTAGTAAGATTATAATTAAATCCATATTGATAATTAAAGAAATAATTTCTTCTATACAATGGGTCTAAACCAATTCCTTGCACATCTACTAATCTAAACTGTTGTTTATTAAACTGTCTTATAATATTCGAACTAAATGAAATATTTGTAGGTAAGAAATTAAAATTAAAATCTTGCAACATCTTATAATACCCACTTTTACTTAATTTTTGAGAATTTTTAAACGGTTCGATAGTTAACGGTTTGAATGAATAAGCATAATCTACAGTAGTTCTATTTTGCTGATCTACAAGATTTTCAATTTCATAATCATGATGTTCTGTCCCATTAAATGAATAGGATAATGTTACGTTCTCGACATCATAAAAATGTGGCTTTTGTTCTTCAGCCCGTTCTTTTCTTAACACCTATAAAATTTAATACTCGTTCTTTTTGTGTAATCTATAGCTCTATTTCTAACATTAGATTTTTCATCTTCACTTTCTGCACTATCTATAATTTGTTGTAGTTCGATATCCTGGTATAAAGGATCATATTTTGGAGTAATGGTTTCTTCACCCACTGCATAGTTGAAAGGCAAAGTAATACCCCATTTTTTTGGCATTAATTTTCCTAAGTTAAAGTTACTAACAATATCATATTGAAAAACATCTTCACGACTTCTTTCATTTGGGCCTTGTTCGATACCTCCAAAACCTATTGTACTAACTCTACTAGTTGCAGAAAGAGTAGCAAAATCGGCCATATTTGTATCTAAATTAGCAACAGCTGCATAACCACCTTTATTATCTAAATCAGAAAGTCTTAATTCGTTAAACCAAACTTCACCTCTTATAACATCATTCGATTTATTTTTAACACCTATCATCAGCGTTCTTATTAAACCAAAATTTGGATTTCCTTTAATACCTAATGTCAATTTATTATTTTCCGATTCTAAATCTTGTTCATTAAAAAAACGAATACCATTGACATCAGCTGGAATAGATGCCGCATTATTTATTACAATTGCTTTTAATTTGGTTAACAAACTTAAAGGCAATTCAATTTCGTTCTCTGTTGGCCAAATTGTCTCTGGAGTTGCAGCATTTTGAGAAGAAACTTTTAATGGAATCTCTACTTGATAAAAATTCTCGGTAAAATCATTTCCAAAACGAATAAAAGCAACCATTTGATCATCTAAAAGCGGTCTTGTTTCTTCTGGAGCAGGCAATGCTTCTGCATGTAAAAACATACGCATCTTTTTAAATTGACGCATATCTACATTTACATTTTTAAAAACTGCTCTTGCATCATTTTGTTCTAATCCTTCATCACTACCTCCATCTTTATCGTAAACACGTAGTGAAAGTGATTGTTCATTTTGATTAATTACTGTATTGTTATTAAATAGTTGTTCTCTTGTAACTCCTGAAGGAGAGACATAAGGAATAGGTTGTCTATTAGCATTTTCTTGAATATTTACTGCAACAACATCAAAACCTGTATTGTCATCTGTTGGATCTACGTCTATAGGTGTGTTAGAATCCAATGTTCCAGTGTAGCGTCTCCATTCTCCTCTTACTAGCTCCAAAGAACCAAATCGAAGTGTAATTTCATCAGAAAATCCAGTCATATACATTCTCATGAAACGAATGGAACGAAAATCTGAAATTGGTCCCACTTGATTTTCAGGAGCAAATTCTTGAATAGGAATTTTATATTGCACCCATTTAGCTGAAACGGATGAACCATTTGGTAAGCCCTCTGTTACATCTCTAATATCAACTACATAATTTTGACCTACTTGAGGATTTGAATTAACAGGCACTTCAAACTTAAAGTAAGCATTAATCGTGTTCATTGTATTATCGCGATTAATATCTTCAACATCTGGTTGCGTATTATTCCCTCTGTTAGTATCGGTAACATTTACAGGAGAATTTCCTTCAAAACCATTGTAATTTTTATAACGATTAATAACACCACCTGTTGCACTTAAGTAAAACTGGTAATTATCCGCAGATGGATCACTTTGACTAGAAAAAACAGGAAATTTAGCTGCTTCACCAGTATCATTCAAGCCATCATAACCAACATCTTGTAAAGCTCTATTGGCTTCATTTGTATCAAAAGCATACACTAGAGATTGCGAACTAGGTACTTGTGACCAATTAGTTTGAAATGCAGGAGTAACTGCATCTACTTCTGGTAAACCATTTTCGTATTGCTTCCTTCCGTCTTTAAGAATATCTTCTGAAATCTCACCTAAATTGATTACTAATTTACCAGTATTTGTTGGATCAGCTTGATCAGGAGTTCCAGAACCATAAGGGCTTAACACCCAAAACTGGACATATTCAACATTTGACTGTTCAAAATTTGTTGAATTAATTGAACGCATAATTCCAGCCCAGTTAGTTGGAGCTTCAATATCTGAAAATTGATTTGATGCTGCTAAATTAGGGTCATAATTATAAGGTCCTCTTTCCTTTGGGAAATAAGTTAAATCTAAAGTACTAATTACATTTGTGTTCCCTTGAGGTATGTCCACATTTGGAAATAATTCTCTATTAAAAATTCTTCTTGTTCTGTTTAAAGATAAATCATTATCATTAATACCTGAAGGTGGTTGTGTATAGAACACTGGGTCAATAGAATACCAAGATAACTTAGCTCTTTTAAAACCAACACTTAACTGGTCAGTAGGAGGTTCCGTAGTATCTGGGTTACCGTCATAATTTTCTTCTAATGGGACAGAAGCTAAACTCCAAGACAATGGAGAACGTAAATCTATTGAAGATTGAGACCCTTCAAAATCATCAACATAAGTAGTTGCTTCACCATTAAACTGATCTGCTTTTGAAGCACCAGGAAGTAAATAAGCAATTTCCCCTCTAAATGATAGATTTGAAGGAGCATCTGTATCAATATTTGGCAATTTATTTGCTAATCTTGTTAAGAAAGGAACTTCGGTTGAATAATTTGTATTCAAACCAACAATAGTATTGTTAACAGATTCCTGACCGTAGTTTGATTTATTTGTAAATGGTCTTTCAGATAAATTTAAAATAGTTCCACCAACTAAGAAATTTTTATTAAATTGATGTTCCACATTTAATCCCCAAAAACGTCTAGTTTGTTGACCAAAAACAGCATTGTTTTCAACTGAAATTTCTATAGGTGTATTGGAAGCCTGTAATGATGGATCTAATAGTTGAACTTTTCCTAATTGATAATTTACAGTATAATCTACTCCTTCAACTAAAACTCTTCCACCAGCTTGCACAACTACAGAACCCTGAGGGACGTTGAATGCTCCTATCGAAATTCCATCTCCACCAGACGATTTAAAACGCCCTCTTAATTGAAATTTATTTTTCTCACTTTCTTGTAAAGCTGCAGCTTGGGTAGATTTATACAATGTTCTAAAAACATATTTGTTTTGATTAACATTGTAAGAACCTGGTGTATTTGGATTATTATAATCTTCTGTAGGGCTATTTCTCAGTTTATCAAACAAAAGTTCTCCAAAAGGTTCTTTGGTAGTAAAAATAATTCTACCATATTGAGGATCGACAGTAATTCCTGGAATAAAATCGAAAAAACCATCACCACCATTTTGTGGATCGTTAGTGTAATTTAATTTATCTACATCTAAAACATTTAATAAAGGTGTTTCATATACTCCCGCAGGTAAAGGAAGTGGTATATTCCCATTAGCTTCAGTAAAAGGTGTAATATAGTTTAAAGGAGAAGGATCAGTGTATAAAATATTAAATTTAAAATCCTCTTGTTGTAATTGATAAGCTCCTGGAATTTGATATATATTTTTCATCATTAAATTCCATGTTGGCATTGTTAAATTAGAATTTGGTGCTTTTTGTGAAACAGCTGTTAAATTACTTTTTAATAATTTTACTATCAATGCTTGAGAAGATGGAATACCTGTATTATCGACTTGTGTTGCATCTACTCCATCTGTTCCAAATTCTCCAACTTGATACACATTATCTCCTATTGTATATTGATAAGAAACTGCTAAAACTTCATCATTAGCCAAACGTTGATTTAACGAAATATAACCTAATTGTGGGTGAAATGAATATTCTGAAGCAGTTAATTTTCTTGCATTTTCTAATTTTGCATAATCTAAACCTTCATCTACACCTATTGTAAAACCATTATTTGCAGTAGCAATTTCTCTAATAGCTTGGGTAAGAAAATTACTTCCTATTTGATTTGGATTAAATCTATTATTTTTATTGTCTGATGGAGTATCGGGAGAAGCAATAAAAAAGATGGATTGTTAACAAGATTAACACCTACAACTTCTTGAGACTGTAAACTAGTTAATGGTGCTTCACCTATATCTTGAAGCGCAATAAGATTCCTTAAATTATTTTCATTTGAATTGATTCGGTTTTGTTTGTTGGTAACCCATACTTCAATTCTTGTAATTTGCACTCTACTATTAATATAAGGATACGATTCAAGTGATTTATCGTATTTATCTCTAAAATATTGCGACAAAAAATAGTGCCTGTCTGAATCATATTCTTGTGCGAACAATTCAAAATCTTGAAGTGTTCCTCCGCCTTGTGAAGTAACTGTTTTTGTTTGCGATTTTTGTTCGGAAAAAACTCCTGTAACTGTTGTTTTACCAAATTGTAATTGGGCTTTGACCCCAAATAAACTCTGTGAACCTCTTATTAATGAGTTTGAAAGAGGAAAACTAACATTACCTACTTCTAATTTTTGAATGATATCATCTTCATTAGAACCATATTCTAATTTGATTAGATTTTGAAAGGCAAAAGTAGATTGTGTATCATAATTGATATTAACGTTTAGTCTAGTTCCAACTTTCCCTTGAAGACCAACACTAATTCTTTGATCAAAATCGAAAGTTGTTGTAACCCTGTTTCTTGGAGAAAAAGCAGGATTATCTTGTTTAGTGTAACGAACTCCTAAATCAATTTCTACTGAACCAGTGGGTTTTATGTCTATGGTATTACTTCCAAAGATAGATTCAAAAAATTTAGACCTTATATAATATCTTGGTAATAAATCTTTTTTCTTCTCTTCGCTACCTTCTTTTTTTCCATCAATAGCTGCTGATTTTTCCTGATAGTATTTACGCATTTCTTCACGTAGGACTAATTCTTGATATTGTTTTGGTGTTAAAACCAAAGGATAGGTTACATTGAAACCATCGAAAGTATTAGTGTAAATATAACGATCTGTAACAGGATCATAAGTATAAGCTTCAACTATACTTTTAGGATTTGGAGCTTTAATTTTACCTAAATCTACTCCGCTTTTAATGGTATCTGTTACCTGTGCATTTATTTGAAAATAAACTAAAAAAGGAATCATTACTACTAATGTTCTCACACCCTTTTTAATCGTATTTATAAAATGCGTTTTTAATTTATTTTCCAAGTTTTATAAATTTTTTAGTGCTTGTTTTATTAAATTTTCAACTGTAGCATTTGGGTCTTCCTTAACAATTTTGTCAATAACCTTTTCGGCAGTTTTTCTAATAAAACCTAAAACCTCTAAAGCAGATAACGCTTCTTCTTTATTTGTATTGTTTGAAATTAAAGAAACTTCATCTAAACTGTAAACTTTTAACACTTTATCTTTTAAATCTAAAATAACTCTCTGAGCTGTTTTTGCTCCAATTCCTTTAATGCCTTGAATTGTTGCAACATCATTTGAAGCAATAGCTTGAATAATTTGTTGTGGAGCCAAAGAAGACAACATGGTTCTAGCAATGTTTGCACCTATACCAGAAACCGAAATTAAAAGTTTGAATAATTCTCTTTCTTGTTTTTCTACAAAACCATACAAAGTATGTGAATCTTCTTTTACTTGTAAAAAGGTGAAGAGTTTTACATTTTCTACATTTGGAATAAGTGAAAAAGTATGCAATGAAATATTGATATGATAGCCTACACCGTTGCATTCAATTACAACTTCTGTAGGTGTTTTCTCGACTAATCTTCCTTGAATGTGTGCTATCATATAATCTTATGTTGTTGGTGTCCAAAAATATAAAATATTATTCAGTTATTTGTTGTTTTATTTTTCTGCTCTTTTCTTGTGCATCAACCACTGAAACTGCTGCCATATTCACCATTTCTTCCACACTAGCTCCTAGTTGAAAAATATGAACTGGTTTATCTAAACCAAGCATTATTGGCCCAATTGAATCTGATTTATTTAATTCTTTTAGAAGTTTATAGGTGATATTTGCAGCATCAAGATTTGGAAAAATTAAAGTATTTACTTTTTTGTTTACCAATTTAGAAAAAGGGAATTTACTTTTTAACATTTCTGGATTTAAAGCAAAATCGGTTTGAATTTCTCCATCGATAATTAAATCTGGGTAATATTTGTGTAAATATGCTACAGCATCTCTTACTTTTTTAGGGTTTTCATTTGCAGAAGAACCAAAGTTTGAAAAAGAAATCATTGCAATAACAGGTTCTAAGCCAAACATTCTAACCGTTTTTGCTGTCATTAATGCAATTTTAGCTAAATCTTCTGCTGAAGGATTGGGATTTATTGCTGTATCCGATAAAAATAGTGGTCCACGAGATGTCATCATCATGTTTGTTGTTGCAATTCTAGTAACACCTGGAGCTTTTTCAATTAATTCCATTACTGGTTTTACTACTGTAGGATAACTTCTGGAATAGCCCGTTACCATAGTATCTGCTTCACCAGAATTCACCATCATTAAACCATAATAATTACGCTCTCGCATCCATTTTTCAGCATCTAACAACGTTACCCCTCTTCTTTGACGTGATTTCCAAAATGCTTTTGCATATTTTTTTCTGCGTTTGTCTTCTTCAGTCGTTTTTGGATCTATAATCTCAACATCAGCATCAAAACCAATTTCAACTTTCAGTTCTTGGATGATTTCTTTATTTCCTAGTAATATTGGGAAACCAATTCCTTCTTCATGAACAATTTGAGCTGCTTTTAGTACATCTAAATGATCTGCTTCTGCAAAAACTACTCGTTTAGGATTCGATTTAGCGCGGTTAACCAGCATTCGAATCATTTTATTATCAGACCCTAATCGTTCTAATAACTCTAACTCATATTTTTCCCAATCGGTAATTTCTATTTGAGCCACACCCGAATCCATCGCTGCTTTTGCCACTGCTGGAGCCACAACGCTTATTAAACGAGGATCGAAAGGTTTTGGGATAATGTAGTCCCGACCAAAATTTAATTTGGTTTCACCATAAGCAATATTTACTTGTTCTGGAACTGGGCTTTTTGCTAATTCAGCTAAAGCATGAACAGCAGCCATTTTCATAGCTTCATTGATTTTCTTCGCACGAACATCTAAAGCACCTCTAAAAATATAAGGAAAACCAAGTACATTATTCACTTGATTAGGATAATCTGAACGACCCGTTGCCATAATAATGTCTTCTCTAGTATTAATTGCAACATTATAATCGACTTCAGGAACAGGATTAGCCATTGCAAAAACTATTGGGTCTTTTGCCATGCTTAACAACATTTCTGGTGTGATTATATTTCCAACTGATAATCCTAAAAAAACATCCGCATTAACCATTGCTTCTTTAAGCGATTGCGGTTGAGCATCTTTAGAATATCTTCGTTGTAAATCAGATAAATCGGTTCTACTATTAATTAGCATTCCGTCTTTATCAAACATGTAAATATTTTCGGGTTTAACCCCTAAAAGCACATATAAATTGGCACATGCTAAAGCTGCAGAACCAGCTCCAGAAACCACTACTTTAACTTTGTCAATATTTTTTTCTGCTAATTCTAATGCATTTAATAAAGCTGCTGATGATATTATAGCCGTTCCATGTTGGTCATCATGCATTACAGGAATATCCAACTCTTCCACTAATCTTCTTTCTATTTCAAAAGATTCAGGAGCTTTAATATCTTCTAAATTAATTCCTCCAAAAGTAGGTGCTATATTTTTAACCGTTTGAATAAAAGCTTCTATATCTTTAGTACCCACTTCAATATCAAACACATCAATATCGGCAAAGATTTTAAACAATAGTGCTTTTCCTTCCATAACTGGTTTTGAAGCTTCTGGCCCTATGTCTCCTAAACCTAAAACCGCAGTTCCATTTGTAATTACAGCTACTAAATTTCCTTTTGCAGTATATTTATATACATTGTCTATATCTTTAGCAATTTCCAAACAAGGTTCAGCAACACCAGGTGAATAAGCTAATGATAAATCTCTTTGTGTAGCATACTTTTTTGTAGGCACAACTTGGATTTTTCCAGGTGTTGGTTTAGCATGATATAATAAAGCCTCTCTTCTCTTAGTGTCTTTGTGCATATAATGAGTTTTATACTAATTTACAAAGTTAAAATAAGCAATGAAAGAAAAAAATTTTACTGCTGTTCTTTTGTTAAAATAATCGTTTGTTTAAAAACCTTTCTAATAAGAGCGTACTATTTTATCTACAACGTAGCAAAAACACAATCAGAGTAGTAAACCATACTGCCAGCGTACTAAAATATTTCTTGAAAGTATTACAAAATGCTATCAGAGTAGTATAGTATTTATTCAGAGTAGCAAAAATGCTTTCAGAGTACTACAAAATGCTTTCAGAGTAGTATAAAATAAAAACAGAGTAGCAAAAATGCTATCAGAGTAGTATATTGTTTTATCAGAGTACTAAAACATGCTATCAGATTAGTATAAAATGCTGAAAAAAACGACAGAAATATACTCCTGTAAGTACTAAAAGCTTACAGCAAATTAAAAGACCGTTTGATGATTTGTAAGCCATATTTTTCTATATTTGAATTAAATAGAGTATGACGTTTGTCATACATATCTACCTTGTTTTGGTTGGCTTTGTATGATGTTGTTGTACATATAAGGAAGTTGCCTGCCATATTACCCGACCACACGCTAAGACCGAACATCGAGAAAAAATTAATACCTTTGCACAAAATCTAACAAACGGAAATAATGAAATTATCAGGAAAGGAACTTTACAATAAATTGGTAAACGAATACAAAATTATTGGAGAAAAAGGAATTATCAATTTTACACTTAAAGACCTGACTATTTCTATTGAAACCAAAGATACTGTTGGAAATTTGCTTCAAGAATGGTTGAAGGCTTGGATGATGTCTGAAAAAATTGAATTTGAAGAAAATACAAATTCACAAGTTTTTCCTGATTTCAATTTAGACAAACATAACAAAAAATTAGATTTACTTGAAGTGAAAACTTTTGATTTTGACAGAGGTCCAGGTTTCGATTTGGCTAACTTCGATTCTTATTGTAATTCACTTTTGACTTCGGCTTACAGGCTAAATTCCGATTATCTTATTTTTGCTTACCAAATGAATGGTAGCGAAATAACGATTAAAAATGTGTGGATAAAAAAGATTTGGGAATTGGCTTGTCCGAGCGGGACGTATCCGTTAAAAGTTCAGGAAAAGAAAAGCGTCATTTACAATATTCGTCCTTCAACTTGGTATTCGGAAAGAACAACTTTTAAGCCATTTAATTCGTTAGAAGAATTCTTGTCGGCATTGAACGAAACTCGTTACCAATATCCGCAAACACGACACACCAACGGACATTGGTTACAAAATGTTTTGAAAAATTACGAAGAACACACAGGTATTAAACTACAAGTTCGCTAATGTAAACTTCTGCCAATTTACTGGCTACAAATTCCACTACAGGAACGGCAACTGTATTTCCCAATAAATCGAAAGCATCATACTCTTTCGCTGGGATTTCGTACCATTCAGGATAACCAAACAAACGTAAACCTTCACGAATAGTTAATCTACGCAAACCGTTTCCGTCAGGGACAGCTAAACGAGAAACATCTGTAGCTACCAAAGTTGGAGCAATATCTTTTGGGTCAAGTACTTTGTTAATTTCAAAACTCAATTTTCCAGTTACAATATTGTAGCCTTTTGGTTTAGTTTCGTCATAGACGCGAGTAGTTGAAACACCATTTCTGTTTGAAGTTTAACCAACTTTTTAGGATGCTCAAATTTCAAATATCCCTTTTTGGTAAGGTCTTCTAATAAGGTTTTTAATTCAGTTTTTGGCAAGCCTATGAACGTATTTATTTGTTCTAAAGTCAATGCCATTCCGTCCATCCAATCAATACCGATTTCTTCTGCCCATTTCTTTTTACGTCTTTGTTTAAACAATTTATTGAGTATTTCGGCTTGCTGTTTTGACACACTTCCTTTGACTTCAATATCCCAACTATGAATATTATTATCGCCACCTCGTTTGTCTTTTATAGATTTTCCGTACAAATCTTCAAACGGAAAATGAGCTAAAAGTTTATTTATAAAATCAGATTTTAAGGTTGGTAATCCTTTTTCTAAAACACTTTCCAAAGATTTAAAATGTGGTTCATTTCCTCTCAAATCAATCTTTTCATCTTTTGTTCCAACTATAAAAATTCTTTTACGAGATTGAGCCAACCCAAATTCCAAACTATCAAAAACTTTCCAGCTTGTTTTGTAACCCAAATCATTTTCAAGTGTGTGTAAAATGGTTTTTAATGTTCTACCAATTTCATCATTTTTGTTTTCTAAATCGTGTTTCACTAAACCCTCTACGTTTTCAAGAATAAAACCATACGGTTTTTTTTCTCTTAATATTCTTTCGATTTCGAAAAACAAAGTTCCTCTTGTATCTAAAAATCCTTGACGTTTTCCTCCTGCACTAAAAGGCTGACAAGGAAATCCACCTAAAAGAAAATCAAAATCAGGAATGAATTCATTGCGAATTTCAAAAATATCGCCAGCCAAAAATTCGTGACCGAAATTATGCTTCAAAGTCTTTACAGCATAAGGTTTTATTTCCGAAGTCATCACACATTCGGTTTCCATACCTACATCTTTAAATGCTTTTTCAAAGCCCAAACGAATTCCGCCAAGACCTGCAAATAGGTCAATGAATTTTACAGTATTGTTTTTCATTTTACACTTTTTTATAAGGTTCATTGGGTTCTGCAACCATTAATAATTGACTTTCATAATCTTCAATTTCAATTTTTTGACAACCAATTACGATAAGACATTGCAACAAAAAAGCAGCACTAAAACTACCACGACTGATTTTACTATCAATGCCTGCCTTGGTTTCTTCAACACCTATTTCATTCAATAACAGAACTAAATCTGTGTTAGACACGCCACGTTTTACTAATTCTGACTTTAGCAATCGTTTTGCTTTATCATTCCAGTTTGACATAATTCAATGGATTTATATTGCAATATTCGACAATTATTATCATATATGCAAATAAAACAGCGAAAATAATAATACAACAAGTAACAGCTAGAGTTTCTTTGCGGCTGCAAGCCGAACAATGAAACCCGTGTTGAACGGAACCGATTACATTCACAATTTTATTGAAAAAAAATTTTATGGGATATACTTTGTTGTGTTTATACTTTGTATATGGAGTTATCGACAACTAGCTGTTTATTAGGGAAATAAAACAATAAGTAATGTATTAAAAGTAAGAAAAAATTATATATACAATCAAAAATAAAATTGATTTTTTAAAGATGAGTATCGACAATCCAGCTACCGAAGGTTTAGTTCAACACACGTTTAATAATTAAATACTTGATGATTGTGTTATTTTTTTAAACTATACTTACTTATTTAACATTTTTGGTCTAATTGTTGTTTATTCTTAAGCTTAACTTAAAAATTTTAAAATTATGAGCAGCAGTGTTAGTTTACGTATGGAAGAATATGCACCAACGGGTGCTTTCTTAAAAACAAGTTTTGAAAGAGATAGAGCTGAGTTAGCGACTCGATTTAGCGAGTTTACTCCAGCTTTTTTAACTGATTTTGAAACGCAATTAGCTAAGGTTGAAAAACTTGAATCTACTTTAACTTTATCGGAAGACCAAAAGGGAATAACCTCTAGTTTGTATGTTGCTTCTAATGCTGTGAACAAGGATTTGAATTTCTTGTCTTTTTATTTTGAGCGCGCTGGTTTAGATACAGCTATTGTTACAGCAGTTAAAAAAGATTTGAATGTGCGTAATGTTGAAGGAGCAACCTTAAAGATGGAAAGTTTACTACAATATGTTGTTAGTAAAAAAACGCTTTTTAGAAGCTAAAGGTATGAGTGCTACTTTTACTGATGAGTTGGCAATTGCTAAAGCTGATTTAGCGACTAAGAATGAATTACAAAACAAGGTAATGAATATTAAGAAGCAATTACACAAGGATAATAAAACGGAATATGATTTACTATATTCTTTTATCACTTTGATTTCTAAGGCTGGTAAAATTATGTATGATGGTGAGCGTAAAAGAGATGAATATGTCATTACTAAGTTGGTTGCTAGAATGCGTGGTGGAAAGAATGGTGGTGATAAACCAACGGAATAAAAGGAAAGAGGCTGGTAGGCCTCTTTTTTTTATCATTAATTTAATGTGAGCGCTTCTTTTTACGGTAGTATAACACAAACTGTGTAAGTTAAAAAAGTTTATTCTGAAAATTTTTAGTCAATTCAAAAGAACTAAAAAATTTTCGGAAATAACT
>JAAURU010000297.1 GCA_012032075.1 Flavobacterium sp. | reverse complement strand
TTTAAGAATTTTCTTTTCCATATCTAACGCTTTACCCGAAGTTGACTTCTCAAAATCACTAGTTGAAGTTCCATAACCAATAGTAACTAAATTTGATCCGTGTTGTGTTGCACTCCAAAGCATTTGTAAAGAAGCATTTTTCCAATAAAACTGTCCAGTTTGTTGCAAAGTAACCTTAATTCCATTGTTAATTTGCTTTGTTGAAAGTAAGTCTTGATTAAAGTTTTGAACTTCTTCAACACTAGCTTGCTCAAAATTATCTTCAGTACAAGAAATTGATAATCCAAGAAATGCTAGAAAGCAAATTCTAAAATAGTTTTTTCATAATATTAGTTTACAGTTTGTTTTACGAATTTATAATTTTTTTTCAATATAAAATACATTGTCAATAATTTTAGTGTATTTTTTTTAACTAATTCATAAAAAAACAAATTACTAATAAGCTTAATTAAAAAATTTCAATTTCTAATATTTTGAATTACATTTGCAGAGCTATGCAAAAAACAGTTAACATACAAAACAAAAGGGCAAGATTCGACTATGAAATTATAGATCGATACACTGCTGGAATTGTTTTAACAGGTACAGAAATAAAATCAATCCGATTAGGAAAAGCTTCTATTGCCGAAAGCTTTTGTGAATTTAATAATAATGAACTTTTTTTAATTAATGCTACTATTGAAGAGTATCTTTATGGAAACCACTACAATCATAAAGCAAAAAGTGAAAGAAAATTATTACTCAATAAAAAAGAATTAAAAAAACTGGAAAAAGATAGTGACAATAAAGGTCTAACCATAATTCCTTTACGAATGTTTACTAATGATAAGGGATTAGCTAAATTAGAAATTGCGTTATGTCGTGGAAAGAAAAATTATGATAAACGCGAGTCTTTAAAGGAAAAAGATACTAAAAGAGATTTAGATCGAATAAAAAAATCGTTTAAAATAATACCCTCATAAAGAGATTTTTATGAGAGTATTTATTTTATTTGTAACCTTACTATTCTTTCTTCACTTACGATAACATTTTCAACATATTTTTAAATTCAGGATACTCTTCAATGGAAATATCATTCCATGATAAATTTGCCTTTCTATTAACAACAAGTTCTGTTGAAGAAATTAATTCATAAGTAATTTCGTAAGTATCATTTTTGTAGATTAACTTCTTATTTTCTGGAATTTCAACAAACTTTTTACCTTCTGGAATTGTTAATACAACTTTGCTATCATATGACTTGACATTTTCATATTTGATATAATTAATTGGGTAATTTCTATACTCTTTATTTATCAAATCTTTGGTATAAATTTTTCAAAGAATGGTATTTCTACAATTTTTAAACTTCCTAATTGTTGTAATTTTTCATTTACTAAAAATTCAACATTAAACTGAATATTTTTGTCGAATTTATTTTTAGTAATTAAATTACTATTCTTTAAAATTATACTTTTATTTAATGAACTATTAAAGCTTTTTTCAAACTCTTTTTTTCTAATTTCCTCCGAAGTAGCATTTGAAAACAATTCATTGTAATATGATTTTTGATAACCATTATAATCATGACTAATCTTAAACTCTTTCTGATCCTCTTTTTATTAATGATTTCAGTAACAGATTTTTTACTATTATCCAATGAATTATCCAAACTTAAATTAATAAGCTTAGCATTCTCATTCTTTATTTTATCAAATTCAATTACTAAAGCATTGGCTTTGTATAAAGACGTTGGTAAGGATTTAAATGGCAAATATTTATCTGTCATCTCAATAAAATAATCCTTATTTTCAAGGGTTACTTTTACAATACAATGATTAAACTCAGATGATGGTAAAGGAAGTGATTTTAAACCATTATCATTTGTTAAAACTAAAACTAAATTTGATTTTAAGTTGGCTTTTTCTGCAAGTGTTACAAACAAAGTAGATAAATCTTTACAATCGCCTAACTTTGTTTCAATAGTTTTTGATGGTTTTTGAGGCACATAACCACTTTGTCTAAAATCCAAGTAACTATATGTAATGTTTTCTTCGATGTAATTGTAAATTTTTTCAGCTCTTTGAGTTTCCGATAAATTAGTAATTCCATTAGGGAAAATTTCATTAAAAGTAGATATAGTCACTTTGTCTAATTTTTTATTTTTCTTTACTAAGTCGGCATACCAATTGCGATATCTGTCCATGAAGGAATTGTTCCAGCGTTAATTTCAGTTGTTAAATCATCGAAATTAGGAGAGTAAGATTCATAAACAGGCATTCCTTTTATGTTTTTCTGAGACCATTGTTTTACAATCTTGCCATTTACTTTCTTTTCAACCATTTTAAGGTTTCCATTCTTAACAACAATATTGAATTTTAATTCAGGAACATGAATAATACTGAAAGTTGATGCTACTATTGGATAACTTCCATTTACAACAAAATTTATATTGAAATCTTTATAAAATCTGCCATAAGAATTAGTAAGATAATCATATTCAACATTTATTACATCTCCAACTTCTAAATTTGAAAATACAATTGTATTAGAACCTACTTCTCCAGGTACAATAGAACCATTTTTTTTAACTATTTCAGATTTAGTAAGATTTACTCTATAAGCGTTTATCGAATATTCCTTAAGTTGTTCTATTCCATTTTCAGATGTTATTTCATAAATGTATCTACACTTAGATTTCCTTCCTCCTTCTGGCAATACATTCACAATAAATTCTTTTAATAAAAGCGTAACTCCATAATCTCCTTTTAAAGAAGTGTTTCTATTTTTTGAAATAAATTGATAAATATCCTCTGTTTCTACTTCTGTAATTTCATCTGGAGTATTTGTTAAATCATATAGTTTTTTTCTTAATGACGAATTCGAACTATAATGTGACAATGCCTTTTTATATTGATTCTCGGCTTCTTTTTTATTGTTCATTAAACTATATATAGTAGCCTTTTTCTCGAAATTTTCAAAAGAATAAGGAAAATATTGTAAATTTATATCTACTTGTTCTAATGCTTCTTCGTACTTATTTTCATCAATCAAAACATTAATGTACATATTTCTTAAAAAATTAAGATCTGGTCTTTTATTAATTTCATTAAGTAATAATGCTTTCACTTTATCCATTTGGTTAGCATCATTATACATATCAATTAAAGAATAAGCTACATTAAGATTATCTCTTTCTTTCAAAATACTTTCAAGAATTTCTTGAGCTTTTGTCTTGTCATTTTTTAAACTAATATAAAATGTAGCAAATAGCAATTTAAATTCTTCATTGTTGTATGAATTTTCTATAATTTGATTCATAATAGAAAACATTCCTTCAATATCTGATTTTCTCGATTTTATGATTAATTCAAAAAGCAAAGAATAATACTTTTCAGGATATTTTTGAGACTTAATATAATATTCTTCTAATTCAGAAATTTGTGCTTTTTCTAACCAACTATCATCTTCCATTTTAATTAAGGTAGTGTAATAGTAGTCTTTATCATTATTTTCTATATTCTTGTGAAGTTCCTCTATTTTTTGTGAATTACCTTCCATTGCATAATAATTAGCAAAGTACTTAGAAATTATAGAACTCTTTGGATATTTAATATCTAAACCTTCAATAGCATCGTGTGCTTTCTCTTTCTTCATATTAGCTGAATAAGCCGAAAATAAAAATAATTTATATAACACGTTATCCGGATTATTTTTTACTTTTTGTTCAAAATAATATTCAAAATCAAGCGATGTTTCTTTAACCGAATTTAAATCTATTGAACTTGATTCATAAGGCAAATAATTCTCAACAAAACTTAATTCATTGGCAACCGTTTTATCTGTATTAAGCATAGAACATGAAAAATAATCATAGTCTCCAGAAGTTTCAAGTTTAACCAGAATTCTATGTATTCCTTTTTTTAAATCAAGTTCGTAATTAAACGCATCAAGATTAGTAAAGCCTGTTTCATATTTTGCGATAACTTCATTATCATCTATAAAAATTTTGATTCCTGACGAACTTCCAAATTGTAATAGATATTTTTTATCAGAAGGAACTGTTACAAATGATTGTGCATAGATTATTCCGTTACCATATTCTTTTTGATTAGTAAAAAACTGATATCCTTGCGTTGATTTCGTTTTAGGAACAAACCAACCTACTAATCCATTACTATTAGCATCAAACAATTTATCTGATTTTGGATATAACTCAGGTTCATATTCTGTATCAAGTCCACTACTATTTAAATTCTCAAAAACTCCACAAATTTGCCAATTATTAATTGTATTTAAACCTGCATAATGTTTTAAAGATGCCTCAAAATCAAGTCGTTTATTAGCATAAAATGCTTTTCTATATTTGATAATATTTCTGTTTGAAAATTTTGCCGATTGTGCTAAAAAATCAATTTTTTTAAAAACTAAATCATCACATTCGTCCTTAGTAATGTCACTTAGAATAAAATTATCATTGATAAAAGGGTCAATGTAGAATTCAGAGTTTGGCAAATTTTCAATATTTCTTAATAAAGATTCATCAAAACTAGTCTTACCTAATTCAACATCAATAAAAGCATCTAAAAATAATAAGTCAATATTTGATTTTGCTTTGGATGAAAATCGCTTATCAAATAACTTTCTAGCTTCTTGTCTTTTATTTTGAAGAATTAAATTAAATACTTCAGAATAATCATCTTGAGAAAAAGAAAAAATTGAAAAGAATAATAAAAGGAAAAGTAATTTTTTTTCATAAAAAAAGTAGGTTAATGTATAATAATTTTAATTTTTATCTTCTAAAAGTGGGACAAAACGAAATTCTCCAAACTCATGTTTCTCAAACTGTGATTCATTTTACGAATTAACATAGT
>JAAURU010000296.1 GCA_012032075.1 Flavobacterium sp. | reverse complement strand
AATTAGTTTTTAATAAATATTTTAGTAATTCTATTCTCTTCAGAAGATAAATTAATAAAATATTGTCCTTTTGTTAATTCAGAAACATCAATTGAAAAATCATTATTATCGATTGTTTTAAAATGAACTATCTGTCCTAGTGCATTTGTAATAGTAATAGAATCAATCTTTTCATTAGCATCAAAATTCAAATAATTGGACGTTGGATTTGGGTACATCTTTACCGCTGGTGAAATAAATGAGTCAGAACTCAAAGCTGATGAAGTAAAATAGATATTATCAAAATAAACAGTTCCAGCAGTTGCTGCTAAAACATCAAATTTATATTGAAACCAAGTAACTGGATTAAAGCCTTGATTTGTAAAATATGACATAGGAATAGTAACACTTTTCCATGTATTAAGAACAATAGGTTCTTGTTCAGGTAATCTATATATTTTTTCGGTTACTGGGCTATTAGAAATCAAATAAAACCCAAAAGTTGTTGCATTGCTTGTCCAATAATCGAAATGTACATATTGTGCTGTTGAGACATTGGTTTGAGCGTAACCTGCACCAAAACCAGCCTCAGCAAAATTTATTTTTAAAGCATTATTAACTCCTACACCAGGATCTAAATCTACATCTTCAGCAGTTCCAAAAGAATATTGATAAGTATTAGGATAAGTCTCTCCATACATACTTACAACAGAAGAAGCTGCTAAAGTAGGAACTGGAGCTGGTCCAGATGGTGTCGGTAGTGGCGGTGGTGGTGCAACATTTGTTCCTCCTGCAAAATCATCAACTAAATAAGTATCAGATTGTGTATTATTAAAATCTGTAAAAAGAACAAATTTCGAATAATTTCCAAGACAGCACCAAAGTTTAAACTAATATTTTGCCAAGCTGTTCCTGATGTAGTAAAAGGTAATTCTACTGTAACTGGTCCACCTACTCCACCTTCAAATTTTAAAAGATGATTACCAGAAGTAGTTCCAGCCATAGGTTTAATTCTAAATGTAATCGTATTATTGGCATCATTAGATAAATCTAAGTTTTGTACCAAAGTCAATTGTGCTGTATCATATAACTGACCACCACCTACAACTTGAGCAACCATATTTCCAGAATTATCAATAATAGTTACACTACAACCATCATAACCAGTCATCAAATCTAATGGGTCTGAAAAATCAAGTGGGAAAGATTGGGAAAACCCAGTAATAATTCCGAAAAAGAAAATAAAATAGTAATTTTTTTCATAATAAATATTTTATAGCATTAATAAATAACAATACTTAAATTTACAAACAAATAAATCACTACTTAAGAAAAAAATGATATATAAACTATACAGTAAATTATTTTAAAAAAAGGTTCTTCAATAATGTTAGATAACACTAAAATCAATAGGATTTTAAAATAAATATGATTTTACATTTTTTTGATTATTATGAATATAACGATTTAGTATAGGTAACGTATAGTTAAATTATTAATAATGTTTAGGTGATAATCTAAATATCTTTCATTACAAATGAAGAATTATCTAAAAATGAACAACTATATAACTTCTTTGTTACTTTTAGTTTAATTATCTTTGCAAATCTTTACATTTTGCCATGATAAAAACAGATTTTTCAAAACTAGAACCTAAAAAAAATATTCTAATTAAAGGAGCACAACTTCACAACCTCAAAAATATTGATGTTGCCATTCCTAGAAACAAATTAGTTGTGATAACTGGACTTTCTGGTTCGGGGAAATCTAGTTTAGCTTTTGATACCTTGTATGCTGAAGGGCAAAGACGTTATGTGGAAAGTTTGTCTTCTTATGCGCGACAATTTTTAGGCGTTTGGATAAACCAAAAGTTGAATATATAAAAGGAATTGCCCCTGCTATTGCCATTGAACAAAAAGTCAACACAACAAATGCACGTTCAACTGTAGGCACTTCAACTGAAATATATGATTATTAAAATTACTATTGCTAGAATTGGGAAAACCTACTCTCCTATTTCTGGAAAAGAAGTAAAAAAAGATACTGTTTCAGATGTAATTAATGAAATAAAAACATTTGAGCAAAATTCTAAATGGTTATTGCTTGCACCTATTCATTTAGAAGCAGGAAGACCTTTGGAAGACAAATTAAAAGTATTATTACAGCAAGGTTTTGCACGTATTTTAGTTAATAATGAATGATTCGTTTAGACGATTTCTCGACTCTGCTCGAAATGACAAAAAATGAAGTTTTATTAATTATTGATAGAATTATTTTAAATCATGAATCTTCTGTTGAAGAAGAATTTTATAATCGATTGGCTGATGCAGTTCAAACCGCATTTTATGAAGGAAAAGGAGAATGCTATTTGCAAAATTTAGATACTAAAAAAGACATCATTACAGTTCTAATTTTGAACTTGACGGACTAACTTTTTAGAACCAAATGTACATTTATTCAGTTTTAATAATCCTTATGGAGCTTGTCCAAAATGTGAAGGTTATGGAAATATTATAGGAATTGATGAAGAATTAGTCATCCCAAATACAACTCTTTCTGTATATGAAAATGCTATTTTCCCTTGGAGAGGTGAAAGTATGAGTTGGTTCAGAGACCAATTGGTAAACAATGCTTATAAATTTGATTTTCCCATACATAAATCCTATTTCGAATTAACAGCCGAACAAAAGCAATTAATTTGGGATGGAAATAAATATTTTACTGGTCTAAATGATTTCTTTGCAGAATTAGAAGAAAAGAATTATAAAATACAAAATCGTGTGTTACTTTCTCGTTACAGAGGGAAAACCAAATGTACCGTTTGTAAAGGAAAAAGATTGCGTCCAGAAGCTAATAATATTAAAATTACCAATAAAACCATTACCGAATTAGTAGATTTACCAATAGTAAATTTAATAGCATTCTTCAAACAATTAGAACTTAACGAATACGATGCAAAAGTTGCAAAACGTTTAC
Organism: Flavobacterium sp.; assembly: GCA_012032075.1. Classification (GTDB taxonomy): domain Bacteria; phylum Bacteroidota; class Bacteroidia; order Flavobacteriales; family Flavobacteriaceae; genus Flavobacterium. The sequence goes on along the minus strand of JAAURU010000296.1, from coordinate 1,940 downwards.
TAATTGAAATTAATAATAGATTAGCTTTTTTAGCAAATGTAGGTTTAAGTTACCTTACTTTAAACAGAAACTCAGCTTCGCTCTCTGGAGGAGAATCGCAACGTATCAACTTGGCAACATCACTTGGAAGTAGTTTAGTAGGTTCTATGTATATTTTAGACGAACCTAGCATTGGTTTACACCCAAAAGATACTGAAAGGTTGATTGAAGTTTTGAAAAACCTTCGTGATTTAGGCAATACTGTGATTGTAGTTGAACATGATGAAGATATTATGAAAGCAGCCGATATGATTATCGATATTGGTCCAGAAGCAGGAACTTTAGGTGGAAATCTTGTAGCGCAAGGAACCTATGAAGAAGTTTTAAAAGCTGATTCCTTAACTGCTAAATATCTAAATGGTCAAGAAGAAATTGCAGTTCCTAAAAAACGTAGAAAATTCAAACATCATATAGAAGTTATTGGTGCACGAGAAAATAATTTAAAAAATGAAAACTTTACTTTTCCATTAGATTGTTTGACAGTGATTACAGGTGTTTCTGGAAGTGGTAAGAGTACATTAGTAAAAAAAATATTGTTTCCAGCTCTACAAAAAAAATTAGAAGGCATTGGTGAAAAAGCGGGTCAGTTTACTGAATTGGCTGGAAATTTTGCCAATATTAAACATATCGAATATGTAGATCAAAATCCTATTGGTAGAAGTTCGCGTTCTAATCCTGTTACTTATATAAAGGCTTATGATGACATTCGTGATTTGTATTCCAAACAAAATTTATCCAAACTAAGAAATTACCAAGCCAAACATTTCTCTTTTAATGTAGATGGTGGTCGTTGTGAAACTTGTAAAGGAGATGGTGAAGTAACTATTGAAATGCAATTCATGGCCGATGTACATTTAGAATGTGAAACTTGTAATGGAAAGCGTTTCAAAAAAGAAGTGTTAGAAGTCACTTTTGAAGGTAAAAACATTGATGACATTCTAAAAATGACTATTGATGATGCTTTAGCTTTCTTTACTGAACACAAACAAACAAAAATTACGCAAAAAATAAAACCTTTAGAAGATGTTGGTTTAGGATATGTGCAATTAGGGCAATCTTCTTCAACGCTTTCTGGTGGTGAAGCTCAACGTATAAAATTAGCTTCTTTCCTTGTAAAAGGAACAATCAAAGACAAAGCTTTATTTGTTTTTGACGAACCTACAACTGGTTTGCATTTTCATGATATTAAAAAGTTACTAAAATCCTTTGATGCTTTGATTGAAAAAGGTCATTCAATTATCGTTATCGAACACAATTTAGATTTAATAAAATGTGCCGATTATATTATAGACATTGGTCCTGAAGGTGGTGAACATGGTGGAAAATTAATGGCATTTGGAACACCGGAAGAGGTTTCTAAAAATAAGAATTCAGTTACTGGAAAGTATTTAGCGGAGAAGTTGAATTAATGTGTCAATTATCCAATGTGTCAATTATTCAATGTTGGAATTCGTAATTATCTAATTTTTTAATTAATAATACTCAAGTTATGATAAAGTTTGAAGAAAAGTATAAGAACAACTTAATTCTTTTGAAATCTTTTGATTTTGCAAAAAAAATTGTTGCTTATTCAGAAACACTAGAAACAAAAAGAAAAATTTGTAGTTGCAAATCAACTATTAAAATCTGGCACTTCAATTGGAGCCAACATAAAAGAAGCTCAAAATGCAGAAAGTAAAGCTGATTTTATTCATAAACTTAAAATTGCAATGAAAGAAGCCGATGAAACAGAATTTTGGTTATTCTTGTGTAATGAATTAGAAAATTATCCAAATTGTGAAAATTTATTAGAAGACATCTTCGAAATATTAAAAATTACAAATAAAATAATTGCCACATCAAAATCAAAGTAATATCAAAATTTAAATATTATCATTTAGCTCATTTTCTAATTGACTAAT
>JAAURU010000009.1 GCA_012032075.1 Flavobacterium sp. | reverse complement strand
AATGAAAATAGTAGTTCAAAAATCTGTTTTATTTTTCTTTATTTTTCTTTCTTTTGTTCACGGACAAAATATGCAAGAAGGTTTTAATTACCTTGAAAAAGGAGATTTTGCTAAAGCCGAAACATTTTTTGCAACTATATTAAAAGAGTATTCTGAAAATAAGACAGCCAGACTTTGCTACGCAAGAGCAGTTGGTTTACACAAAGACCCTCAAAAAGCATTAGAAGTATTTATACAATTAAAAAAAGAATATCCAGAAGATTTAGAAATAAAGCTAAATTATGCAGAATCGTTACTTTGGAATAAAAAATACAATGACGCTAAAATCTATTACACAACTTTAGTAGCTGAAAATCCAACTAATTTTGTGGCACATTTAGGTTTTGCCAATACGTTATCTAATTTAAAGGAATTTGAAACTGCACTTCTTAATGTAAATAAAGCACTTGATCTTTCTCCAGGAAATAATGGTGCATTGATTTCTAGAAAATACATTAAACTAGGTTTTGCTAATGAAAAAGTGAATGCCAAACAATATGAAGAAGCTGAAAAATTATATGATGAAATTCTAGTGGATTTTCCAAATGATAAAGAAACCTTACTAAACAAAGCAAATTTGTATCTGATTTCAAAACAAATAGAAAAAGGCAAAGAAGTGTACCAATTATTAGCTCCTGAAAATCCAAACATAGCATTAAACGGACTTTCATTATTAGCTCATTTGAATGAAAAAGATACTGAAGCTTTAAATTTAGCAACAAAATCCTTAGAAAAAAGCGAAACAATTACTGATGAAGCAATCATTAAACAAACAAATGAACGCTATGTTCAAGCATTAATTTGGAACAGAAAATATGATTCGGCTAAAGAGAATATCGATTCTTTATTAGAAAAATATCCCAATGAGAATTGGGTTTTGGCTTTATCTGCGACGTTAGCTATTTATAAAAGTGACTTTAAACAAAGTATTGCTGATTATTCCACCATCTTAAAAAACGATTCCAAATCTTTTGATGGCAATTTAGGAATTGCTAATGCTTATTACGCTTCTGGAGAAATTGATAAAGCTTATGAAGCTGTTTATACAACTTTAGACATTTTCCAAAATCAAAACGACGCTTCTAATTTCTTAAAAAAATTAAATGCAGAACATACACCAGTTTTAGAAGAAAAACTAAGTTATTCCTTTGACAATGGTGACAATACTGCTTTTGCTTCCTTAACACAAATAACGTTTCCAACATCAACAAAATGGGCTTTTAATACTTCTTATCAATACAGGAAAACAGATAACAAAGTTACAACTGCCAATGCTACTACAAATGACTTCACATTAGGAACAACCTATAAATTTCATCCAAAAGTGAGTTTTACCATGAACGCTGGAGTTTCAAATGCTAAAGCGATTACTAATTCCTACAATCAGTTATTAGTACATACTTTCTTTAAAATGAAACCTTTAAAATTACAAGATTTAGAAGTCGGTTATAAAAGAGAAATGCAAAATTTTAATTCCGATTTGATTGACAAGCAAATCGTAAGTAATAATTTTTATGCCAATTATAATATTAGTACTAATATAAAATTGGGTTGGTTCACCCAATATTTCTACACTACTCAATCCGATTCCAATACTCGTAATTTACTATTTACTTCTTTGTATTATAACTTTCTATCAAAACCCGTCTTAAAAGGAGGAATTAATTACCAGTTTATCGCTTTTAAAAACCAAGTGCCGACAGATTATTTTAGTCCAAAGAAATTTAATGCTGTGGAACTTTTTGTTGATTTCTTAAAGGATGAAAATATAGCAGAAGTAAAAAGTATCTTTTATAACATAAATGCTGCGACAGGCTTTCAATATATTGAAGACAATGATAAGCAGTGGACGTATCGTGTACAAGCAAAATTTGGATATAAATTTTCTGATCGATTGTTAGCTAATATTTATGGTTTACGAAGTAATATAGCTTCTGCAACTGCTGCTGGTTTTACTTATAATGAATTTGGTGTCCGATTGAAATGGTTACTATTCAGTAAGTCTGTTTTTGAAACTAAAAAACCCGAAGAATAAAAGTTTTTATTAAATTTGATACTTATTGAAATTTCTATGAAAATAAATATCTTGATTTTATTACTGATGAACACTTTATTGATTGTATTGCAAATTTACACAACTCTTATTTAAAGGCTAAAAAAAAACATTACTAAGAAAAAATTTTTACAATAATAAAGTAGATACTATAAAATTAACTTTTGATGCTAATTTCAATTTCATTGATGAGGAAAATTTAATTCAATCGGAAATATTAAGACAGATTGATAAATCTATAAATAATTCAATAGGAACGTTTCATGAACAAATCTTAGGAGGAATCAAAAGTTTTGAATTAGGTAAATTAAGTGGCTTTGATATTAAAGCAAATGATAATACTTTATTTGTTGATATAAAAAATAAGCATAACACCATGAATAGTAGCTCAGCTGAAGCTCTTTTTCAGAAATTATCTAGATATGCAGATGATTATAAAAAAGCAAAATATTATTGGGTTCAAATTTTAGCTAAAAATAGCTTTTGTGAACATTGGAGCGGAGATATAAATGGAAAAGAATATAGTCATAGCAGAGTTTACAAAATATCAGGTGACCAGTTTTACGCCTTATTAACTGGTAAAGAAGAGGCCTTATTTCAATTATATAAAAAATTACCATTAGCAATTAAAGATTATTTAAATTCTTTAGAAAAAAAGAAACAACCTACAAAAGAGAATTCAGCTTTAGAAGAAATTAAAACTGAAATTAAAACTTCTAAAAGAACAATTTTAGATCAAATTACTTTTGAAAATTATGGTTATTATCTAGGTTTTGACAAATTGTAATAGGAATTTAAAAACTTAACAATCGAATATCCTACTTCTTTACCAAGATTTACTGGAACTGCATTACCAATTTGCTTATACTGTTGTGCTATAGATCCTGAAAATTTCCAATCATCAGGAAAAGTTTGAATTCTAGCATATTCCCTTACAGTAAAAGGTCTAGTCTCATCAGGATGACATCTTTCAGTTTGTTTTTGAGCTGGGCTACAAGTTAATGTTAAACAAGGTTCATCCCATCCTATTCTTCTTGCAATTCCTGTTTTTCCTCCACCAAGATAATAACTTCCTCCCATAAATTCTTTTTGAATCTCTAATGGTAAATCTCTCCAATATCCTTTTTGAGGTACTAACTTTAAAACTTCTATTTTACTTTTCGGGTATTTTGAACCTTCTGATTTTGGAACGTCGCAATCATATAGTTCTCCTTTTTTTAAAGCATCGGCTAAATTATATACATGTTTATTAGGTTTTGGATATTTATATTGAATATCAATATCTTTTCTAATTCCAACTAAAATTAAACGCTCTCTTTTTGCGGTACATTATAATTAATTGCTTTGAGTACCTGAACTGGAACTACGTTGTACCCTATTTCGTCTAGGATTGAAATCATTCCTTCTAAAGTTTTACCTTTTTCATGGCTTAATAAACCTTTTACATTTTCACCAATACAAATAGGGGGATTTACTTCTTTTACTACTCGTGCAAATTCATAAAAAAGAGTTCCTCTAGCGTCTGATAAACCAAGTTTTTTTCCAGCATAACTAAAAGCTTGACATGGAAATCCTCCTGTAACTACATCTACTTTATCTTTATATTCAGAAAAATCAAACTCTTTAACATCACCTTCTAACACATTCCAATTCGGTCTGTTTTTTCGTAACGTTGCACAAGCCCATTTATCAATTTCATTTAATGCAACACAATTTAATCCTGCTTTTTCAATGCCTATTGCTAAACCTCCTGCACCTGCAAAAAGTTCTAAAACAGAATAATTATAATGTGGCTCAACTTTATTAGAAACTGTTGCGTCGAAATTATCATCAATAAAATTTGAAAACAAAGTATCAACATCAGACTTTCTATAAACTCTATAATTACTCATAGGCTCTCGAATAGCTTTTAATTTCCCTTCATTATCCCAACGTCTTAATGTTTCTTTACTTTTACCAATATATTCAGCAGTTTCAGAAAGTGTCATATACTCATTCATAACCAAATTAATTAACCTTATACAATGGTTACAAATATAATGTATCATTTTTAATTAAAACTAGAAAAGCCGAAAATTTATTTTTCGGCCTTTTTTTCTCTCGGTTAATAACATCATTTATTCTATATAACAATGTTTTTTTCAATATGATTCTTTCCTTAAAACAAATAACTTAAACCTGTTTGTTCTTGCTTTTTGCTTTGTTTACTATACAAACCTACGCACAAAAATTCATAATTAATGAGACATTCGACGATAACATATTTGATATAGTCGAAAGGTGAAAAAGTATCGACAAACTAATTTACAATCTAACAATTAGAAAGTAATATAGTTATGTAATGTAAAAATTAGGCTACTATAAATACAATTAAAAACCTATGTAAAGCAAAAAAACCGAAGCATAGCCTCCGGTTTTCTTATCCCAAATTAATAACTGCATTTTTTCTACTCTATTATGCATTTCTTTTTATAAATTATATTTGAACTTGTTGTTACTAAAAACATATAAATTCCTCTAGGTATATTTGTGTTCTTAAACTTAATTTCATTTGAATTTGTTACTTCATAATTTTGATCTTGAACAATTCTTCCTGAAACATCTAATACTTGAACTTTTGCATAAGAAGTATTTTCACTTAGCACAATTGTAGTTTCATTTACAAAAGGATTTGGATAATTATATATTTCTTTATCTTTTAGCGTTTCAAAATTTTTATTATTCAAAGCAGTATTAAACTCTAATTTCAAATTAGACACTTGTAATGAAAAAGGCTGAAATTGAACATAATCTCCTTTTGTTGAGAAAACAAAACCTTTTATTTTTTCATCATCGTATGTTGCACCATTTGGACTAGTAAAATCTTGAAAAGAAAGTACAACATCATTCGTATTTGCATTTGCTGGAATTTGAAAACGCAATCTGTTATTCCAGTCTGTAGTATTTTCTGTTACCATAATTACTTCTACAGGTAGTGAATTTTGGATAGAAAAATGGACAGCTTCATAATCAGTAGCATCAAAAAACAATTCTCCTGGTAATATATTTCTAAATAAATTAGCTGTTCCTTTTACTTGTCCTGTTATTAATGCATTTCTCTCGATAGTATAAGTTCCTACCTCAACTGTCATTGCTGGGTTTGTTAATTGAAAAGAGTTTATAGTAGTTTCTGTATCAATATAATCCATTCCCCAAGGTCCATCTGCAAGGTATAAAGCATCTTGTTGAGGAGAATTGTTTCCAGTAATTGAAAATCCAATATCAAAAAGATTTCCTGTATTTAACACTACTTCACTTTCGTATGCAGAAGAAATGGTTTGGTTTAAAACTAAATTAGCTTCTGCAGCATGTTCCGTTTCTTTACTATTTCCATTAAATTGCAAAGCTGTTGCGCCTGATTTATTTATTAAAGTAAGCTGTATTTTCCCATTTTTATAACTTCCTTTTTTTACAAAAACTGTTGGAATTCTATTACTTACTATGTTTTGAGTTAAAAGACCTTGTTGATTGTAGGTATTAATGATATAATTAGCAATATTTGAAACTTGACCCATTGTAGCACCCCAAATTTGAAAATTTTTATATTCACCCGATGGATATTGTCCAATGTTCCAATAACTATGCATTTTATTCTCGGTAGCTTGTTCTTCAATTGAAAAGTGCAATGCAAATTCAATTTCTCCATTTGCTCTTTTTAATTTTGATAGTATTATTTCATACCCATTTAAATTTACCGTTCTTACATCTTCTAAACTTGACCCGTTTAATCGATCACATATTACCTTTGAATGATTGTAAATCCCTCCTGTAGTTTTTGTTCCAAGAGCAGCTGCAACTCTATTTGTACCTTCATAATAATCTACTGAAAAAACTTCTTCTGCATTTGTTATTTGTATAAGATCAGTAGGACTTGATACAAATGCAGTTTCTGAACCAAACATTCCAGTACTCGGAAAAAGTGTGCTCAAATTAAAACTTCCTGTTCTGTTTGAATATGTAGCAGACGAATCTATTTGAAAAGGTGATTGAAGTTGTTTTCTATTTGCAAAAGTTTGTTCTTTTACTCTTTTAAAATTCCTTTTAGCAATTAATGTTGCTAAACGACCTTCGCTTTCTAAGCCACCGTCATTGGCTGAAGTAATATCTGTTCTGCTACTTACATCAGCTACATTTACAGTTCTTAATGCAGAGTAAGGATTTGCAGTTACATAAAAAATGGCATCATTAAAATCATTATCACATCCTGCATTATCTCTTCTTATATCTTCAAAACCTAATATAATTCTTTCATTATCAGGGTCATTTAATAACACATTGTGATTTCTTAAATTTGGATCTGCTTCTGGATTAAAACTTGGATTAGAAAACAATCTCCATTGTCCGTTTGTAACTTGAGAACCATTCCAACCATTTGCTAAAAGTACCCAACCTATTCCAGTTCCAGCGGGAAAAGTTCCTATTTTTACTTTATTTCCTGCTACTAAACTTCCTCCACTTCCTGCAGCAGATACATTAGGAAAAATAATTGTAATATCTGAAGCTGTTGGTGCTGTTGCAGGAGGATTATTTAAATCATAAGTATAAAAACCTAAAACATTTTTATAACCTGCTCCTTCACTTACAAAAGTAACCCAAACATCAGCAAGATTATCAATTATTAAATCAGTGTCATACCCAGAGGTTATGTATTGAGGATTATAAACAGGAACAGGATAATTTTCTGGCAAAGAACTACTAACCAAATCTAATGTTGCTTGAGTTACAACATCACTTGTTGCAAAATATAACGGAGTTCCATTTGAAGTATAAGGCCCCAAAAATTGAAAATTTTGTGCAGTTCCTGACGATGAAACAGCTATTGATAGTATAAGTAATAATTTTTTCATAATATTTTGATTTAGTATTATGATGTAAATTTATTACAGAACTTTTGCTATATTATATTTATTCGTTTGCACAAAATTTAGTATAGTTAAGTTGTTTAAAAGTTTAGACGAATGAATTAGAGTAAATTCAATCTTTTCATTAATTCTGGTCTATTGGCTCTACTTACAGGAATCACTTCTTTTCCAATTAAAACGCTATTATCTTCAATATCAATTATTTTTTTGGTATTGATGATATAAGAACGATGTACTTTTAAAAATAAATCATGGGGTAATTTATCTTCTATTTTCTTTAAAGTAGAATGAACAATATAATTTTTAGTATCGGTTTTTACATGAATGTAATCCCCTTTTGCTTCTACAACAGTAACAGAATTGAATTCTATTTTAATTAATCTTCTATCGATGTTTACGTAAAATTCATTGGTATTATCTTCTTGAGAAGTTTTTCAGAAGGTGCTTTAGAAGCGCTAATTTGTGCAACATTTGCTTTTTGAATGGCTCTTTGAAATCGTTCTTCTGTTATTGGTTTAACCAAATAATCCACAATGCAATCATATTCAAAAGCTTCTATTGCAAAATTTTTATCGGAAGTAACTAAAACAATTTTAGGTGGATTTTTGATGGTTTGAATAAAGTCAAAACCTGTAAAATCAGGCATGTGAATGTCTAAAAATATTAAATCAACTTCGTTTTGATTCAAAAATTTTATGGCTTGCATTGCATTCGAAAAATCTTGAACTAAAGTTAGTTCTTTATGATTAGCAATCATTTGAGCAATAATAGCTCTTGCCATTTCTTCATCATCTATAATAATGCAATTCATGTAGTAAATGTTTTATAATGCTTCTACAAATTTATGCATTGCTTTTAAAAGTGTTTCAAAATCAGTTTGCAAATCTGTAGCATTGTTTTTTAAATTTTCTTCAAATGTTTCAGCAAGATAATAACTTTTTTCAAGACCAAGAATAGATACTTTATGTTTTAACTTGTGTACGCTTTGAGCGGCCAATAAAAAATTGTTGCTTTTCATTTGATTTTGATAGGTTTCAATTTCTTCTGGCAACTCTCTTTTAAGAATACCAATCATTTTTTTCTTAAATTCGATATTATCTCCCGATAATTGATCAATATAAGAAGTATTAGGTTGTTCCATATTCTTTTTTTATTGTGAAGAAGAAAGTTGTACCAATATTTTCTTGACTTTCTAACCAAATTTCCCCATTATAATAAGTAACGATTTTTTTAACTATTGAAAGTCCGATTCCAGAAGATGAAGTATTGCTTTCTAGTTTTGTGAATACTTTAAAAATCTTTTCAAAATAATTTGAAGATATTCCTATTCCATTATCTTTTACAAAAAACTCAAATTCTATTTCTTTTTCTATCGCTCCAATTTCAATAATCCCATTTTCTTTGTCATTATACTTTATAGCATTTTGAATGAGGTTTTGAAAGACTTGTTTAAAACGCCAAGCATTTCCATATATTTTGGGTAGATTATCTTGAATTTTTATATTTATTTTTTTGGCATTAATAAGGTTCTTAAAACCTCATCTATAATTAGATTAATATTTAAAAAACGATCTTCAGATTCTAATTTATCTATAGAAGAATAATCTAAAATTCCTTTGATTAATAAATCCATTTTTTCTACATTAGAAAGTACTAAATTTAGGGAATCCAAACACCCTTTGTGCATTCCCTCTTTATTGTCTTCAATAACCCAACTGACTAATGTATCAATATTTCGCAAAGGTGCTTTTAAATCATGAGAAACTACATGCGCATATTCATTTAATTCTTCATTCTGAGCTTCTAAATTTTTCAATAATTGCTCTCTTTGATTATTAATTGCAACAATCTCCAAAGCTTGTTTCTTTAAATAGTCACTTTGATTAAATTCTTTTTCATCGGCTAATTTACTAGCGTCTAAATTCATTGAATTTAAAATAGCAGATAAATTTTGATTTATTTCTTTTAAGTTATTGGCTTCTTCCCTCAACTTTTTATTCGCTTCAAAAAGTTCATCTGAACTAATTTTCATAGCGCGTTGCGACATACTTAATTGATCCTCATAATTATCATACGACTCGTTTACAGCCTGTAAGAATGGCTTTAAATCCTTTATGAGTTCAGGACTACTTTTAATTAATTTATCTATTTGTCTTTTTAATAAAGGATTCATTATTCACTTATAAGAGTTAATGTCATGGTTTGATTGTGTAAATCACAAAATGTATTTCCAGAAAAAGGTGCCATCTCACCATAAGAATAGAACCCTGTTATTGCAGTATTTTCGCCTACAACTTCTTGTACTCTTTCAATTTCTTCTTCTACCCTTTGGTTCATGACTAATTTTCTGCCTACGCAACTTACTAAAAGTGCTAATTGAGGTTTGGTTTTTCTGTCTTCCATGGCTAATTTTGCTGCTTCATTTGCTCCTTCTGCTATAGCATCTACAGAAGCCATCATTAATTGAACTTTTGAATTTTCAGGCACATCTCCTGCCAATGTCATGGATTGCTTTTCGTTGTCAATACCCAAAATAGTTCTAACAACTGGTTCCGTTTTTCCTTCTGGAGTCACATTTAATGGATAAAGTAAGGACGCTTGAGGCAATTGATTCGCTTTATCTCCTAAATATTTCTTATACAAATCTAATGCTGGTTGACCATCAATTTCATATAAAACATTAGCTCGTGATTTAGTTATAATTCGTTCTGGACCAAAGGTTGACCAACCTCCAAAACTTGCAAAAGATATTTCTAATGTTTCACCATAAAAGCCTATTAATACTACTTCTCCTTCTTTAGGATTTTCTTTGTAAGATGCCAATGTTTTTTCAAATTTCGCATCATCACCACACATTCCTCCTGAAATAGGTATAGCATTTACTATATTTTTTTCTAATCCTTCGATAAGCGAACTACCATTGACAAAACTACCTTCTGAAAGCACAAATAAGTGTTTTAAATTTTCTTTGGTAATACTATTATACAAATATTCTCCCAATTTTTTTGCATCTCTATTATGGTTCAAAATATTTTGAGTTCTAACTTCAAATGTACTTTTTTCAAATTCAATTAAAGTAACCACAATTGAATCATCAAAAACACTATTATTTATTATTTCACCTGATGTAGAACCAAAAACTATATGTTCATAAGGAAATTCTTTTCGAATAGCATTTATTATTTCATCTTTTTCTAATAATAATCGGTTACCAAAAACTAGAACTAAAGGATTATTTAATTCTTGTTTTTCTTGAATGTATTTCCAATTACTATCTTTTAATTTATAAGCCTGAATTGTTTTCATTGACTAATTATTTTTAGGAAGTTTAATAAAAAATGTTGTTCCAAAAGTCATTTCGCTTTCAACCCATATTTTACCATTATAATTATCGATTATTCTTTTTACTATTGATAATCCAATACCTGTTGATTGTTCATGTTGTGTAAAAGATTGGAAAATTTTAAATATTTTTTTCTGATTTTCTTTTGCTATTCCTGGTCCGTTGTCTTTTATTGAAAAAATATAGTTTTTGCTTTTTTCAATAAAATCAACTTCAACTAATCCTTCTGGTTTATCTATGTAATAAACCGCATTACTAATAATATTTTGAAAAAGTTGTTGCATTCTAAATTTATCAGCCTTAATGATGGGTAGCTTATTTTTTATAACTACCTTAATATTCTCTGGAATATGGATGATGTTTATACAATTCTCAACAACTTCATTGATGCTTATATCTTCTTCTTGTTTATCATCAGAATCTACTTTAGAGTAAGTTAAAATGCCTTGAATTAAATGATCCATTTTTTCTACTTTACTCTCAATCATAGAAAGATATTGCGAAGTTTGTTCACTAAATTCTTTGTCGTTATCTTCTTTTATCCAAGTAATCAGTGAATGAATACTCCTAAGAGGTGATTTTAAATCGTGAGAAACCACTTGAGCATATTCATTCAGTTGATCATTTTGTTTCTCTAATTTATGAAGTAAATGCTCTTTCTGAAGTTCTAAATTTTTTTGTTCAGTAATGTCTAAATGAATTCCAATAGAACCCATAATTTCTCCATTTAAATTATAATTAGGAGCTCCACTGATTAACCAATGTCTTGTTTCGCCTTTCTTATTTTTTGAAGTAATTTCATAAGAATCTGAAATTCCTTTAGTTCTTATTGTATTTTTATTTTCAACAATTTTTTTACTATCTGAACTTAAAAACAACTCTGAAGCTTTTTTGCCAATAACTTCCAAAAGTGAGTAACCACTCATTTCGCAAAAGGATTGATTTGCAAGTAATATAATATCATTTGTATCTACTTCTAGTAGTCCCATATTCATATTAGCTATGATATTGCTGTATTTCTGTCTTTCTGCTTCTATACTTTCTTTATACCGTTTCTTAATAGTAACATCTTCATAATTCCATAAATGACCCGCATATTTACCCTCTTTATAAATAGGCAAAAAACTTCTTTCAAAGATTCTACCATCTACTAATTCTATTTCTTCACCAAACACTTTTTCTTTTTCTTTAAGGATTTCATCTATGCGATTTAAAAAATAATCAGCATTCTTAAAAAAATGTTTTGTATTTTGAGCCGCTAACTCGCAATCAACTCCTTTCATTGCCTCTGGATTTTGTTCAATTCCAAACATAGAACAGAATTTTTTATTAACGATTACTATTTTTCTATTTTCATCTTCTAGTAAAATTCCAGATTGTAAGTTTTCAATTAAAGAGGTGAGTCGATTTTCGGAATCTATCAGTTGCTGATTAAATTCTTTCTCTGAGGTAATATCCTCTTCAATTGCAAAGTATTTAAACACTTCCCCATTTTTATTATGAAGTGCTTGTCCTTGAATTCGAACCCAATATTGTTCGCCTTTTTATTATAATTTATAATTTCACAATTAAATGGAAGTCCGTTTTTTATTTGATTGGCTAAATAGGCTATTGTTTCCTTATTTGTTTTTGGTCCTTGAAGCAAATTACCTGGTTTTTTACCTAATAATTCTTCTTTAGTATAACCAGACATTTCAACAAAACTATCATTAACCCACTCTATTGTACCTACTTTATTACAAATAATAACTGAATTAATATTTTTTCTGCTATAGAAGATAACACTTTAAGCTGTTCTTCTTTTTCTTTTTCATCATCGCTATTCTCTACAATAGCAAAATATTGAATCAACTTACCCTCTTCATTATAGACAGGTTGTCCTTTTATTTTTGACCAAAAAGGTTTTTTATTTTTATGTGCATGATATCCTTCTACTTCAAATAATTCTCCTTTATAAAATGCACTAACCATTTTACCAATTTCTTCTGAAGTAGACAATTCACATCTTCCAATATCAACAGGAGTTTTTCCAATAATTTCTTCAGAAGAAAAACCCGTTAAATCAGAATAGGATTGATTACACCAAAATATCTTTCCCATAGGATCCGTAAAAACCACACCATTTTTATTGGCACTTGCTACAAGCGAAATTTTATTTAACTCTTCTTTATCTTTTTTAATTTCTTCCTTTGAGAATTAACAGTATCTAATAATTCTTTTAATTCTTTATTATTGATTTCCTGATTTTTTAAAACATGTAACAAATCTAATAAAGGGTCAAAAATGGCAAAATCATGTAAGGTTAGTTTTTTTTCTAATAACATTTTCCATTGATTGAACCATGGAGTAACCAATAAACAAATAACTAGTACTCCATGTATATCTACTTGACCTCTTAAAGAAATGCTGTTGTCTTGTATTGAATTGAAAACTACTAATTGACCAATGGTTTCATTAAAATTACTTGAAGAAAGATTTAGTATGTGTGGTCTTTGAATTGAAAAGCTTCTTTAAAATTTGGTGTTTTATCTAAACTTGGTAAAATTTTTTGTAAGCTTTTACCAAAACTTTTTATCTCAAGTTTTTTATCAATTAAAATGTAAAACGGAAAAATACTATTAAAACTAGTAACATTAAAATTGAATTGAAAATCTTGCATAGTTTACCAACTTATTTTAAAAATTTCGTGACTATCTCCTAAATCTCTTGTTTGTAATAGCTCAATGGTTACAGTTGTTTTAAACATAATACCTAAACCTTGTATCAAACCTCTAACAAATTCTTGTAAACCTTCTCGTTTTGAAAAGTAATGTAAGTTAAGACTATTTTCTGATATTTCACTAACTTTAAATTCTGGAGGAGTTAATTTTGGGTAAATTAACATTACTCTGTTATGAAATAAGGGTAAATTAACAATAAATTCCTTAAATGTTGCTCCTCCAGACTCCATCAATCCTCCATATTTTTCTTTTGTAGTTTTTATAACCCACCATTCTCCAAAAGCAATTAAAACATCTTTCAAAGTCATATCCATTTCTTCTGAAACGGCTTTAGCTAATTTAAAGGTAATATCATCATCATATGCTTCACTACTTATAAAAAAATCTTCTTCAACACCACTTTTTTTTAATATACTATCCCATTTTTCTGCTCCAAAATTTACCGTTACTAAATCTTGAATTGCTTTATTTACAATACCATACATATTATTGCGATATTAATTCAGTTACACTCCAATATTCCAGCATTTTTTTAACCCTGTCAACATAGTCTTCATATTTTAGAGGTTTTAAGACATATCCAGCGATGCCAATTTTATAACACTCTAACATATCTTTATGATTGCTAGATGTTGTTAAAATAATTGAAGGAATGTATTTTAGGACGTCATCATTCTTTAATATAGTAAGAAATTCTATACCATTCATTTTAGGCATATTTAAGTCTAAAATAATAATATCGGGAATAATTATTTTTGTTTTGAGAATATCTATAGCGTCTTCTCCATTATTAGCTTCTATAATTTTATGATTCAAATTTAAAGTTTTTAAAACCCTATTGAATTTCATAACTTCAATTGCATCGTCTTCAATTAAAAGTATGTTTAACGATTTTGTCATTTTGTTTTTGTTTTTGGTTATAATAGAAATCTACTCAAACACAAAATTAAAATTAAATTAACGTATTAAATATCTATTTCGATTGTTTTATAAAAGGTGTCGATGAATGGAAAAAATGTGTAGATGAGCTGTAAAACAAAAAAAGCCTATAAAATTACTCATAGACTTTTACTGTTATAAATATTTACTTTACATGTGTTTTAAAACTTCCGCTTTCAATTTATCATATTCGCCTTGTAAAATTAATCCATTATCAAGTAACCGTTTATAGTTTTGAAGTTTCTCAAAAAGTTCTTCTTGAGTTAAATCGCTTAGATTTTTTTCAACTTTATTTACAGAAGTAGGTGCAGTGATTTTTGATTCATCAGATGGAATAAAATTTTGATTTGCAGGAATAATTTCAGCAAAATTGAAAACTTCTTCTGTTGGAGTTTCTTCTATAATTGCTTCCTCAAGATGATCATCTGCTAAAAAACTTGGTTTATCAATAATTTCATCATCTTTAGAAGAAGAAATATTTGATGCAGTAGTTACGTTGTTTTCAGGATATTTTAATTTATCTAATTTGCTCTTTTGAAAAAGTATATAATTTTCGAGCTTGATTCTTTGGTAAATAATCAACTGTTTGGGTTAATTCCGTTTTAGTAGTAAATGTAAAATCAGAACCTAAAACACCTTCTTTTACAAAAGCTGCTTCGATATCATCCCAGTCATAATCAATAAATTCCATAGATAAACCAAGGTTTTTTGGTTTACATAGAATTACCCTTTTATTTGTAACCACAACACTATCTGGAAAAATAGTAAGTGCTGGTTTTTTTTGAACAGCAATATAACCTATCTCTTCGTTAGTCATTATTAAATTTTCTAATTTAGATGTGATTTTTTCTATTGCTTTTGGATCTTGATCTTCGTTTAAAATCTTTTTTAAATTTTCTAACATGAAAAATGTATTTTATTACAGGAACAAATGTAATAGCTAATTTTCAGAATTTTCAATTTCTTGTCTGATTTTTTTTGGCAAACTAGCAAAAACCAGTTCATAAGAATGATTAATGAAATGTATTACTTTTTTGTTGGGTATCTCGTTATTTAAAAGCACTGTATTCCAATGTTTTTTATTCATATGATAACCAGGAAGAATGGCTTCATATTTTTCTCTTAATTCTATGGCTAGCTTTGGAGTACACTTTAAATTTACAGAAGGATTTCCTTCTTCCCATTTTGCTAAAGAAGTTAAACAGAACATTTTTCCACCTACTTTAAATACTAGCGTATCTTCATTAAATGGAAAATGTTCTGTGACTCCTTTTTTAGAAAGGCAATATTCGTATAATTGCTGGATATTCATTTTGTTCTCGAAAAGACTAAGATAACAAATAAATTATAATTATACTCTTGGCAAATCTATACCTTCTTTTAACGATAAATTAGATTTTCCCATTAAATATTTATCTACATAATGTGCCGCTTGACGCCCTTCTGATATTGCCCAAACAATAAGTGATTGTCCACGACGCATATCTCCCGCAGCAAAAATACCTTTTACATTTGTAGCATAATCTTTTTCAGAAGCTTTGATATTTGTTCTAAAATCCATTTCTACTCCTAATTGCTCAGCTAATGTTTTTTCTGCACCTGTAAAACCAAGTGCTAATAAAACCATATCACATTCCCAGTCTTTTTCACTATTTGGCACTTCAATTAATTGAGGGCGTTCACCTTCTTTGAAAACCCATTCTACTTCTACAGTTTTTAAGCCTACTAAACTTCCTTTTTTATCTCCTAAAAATTCTTTTGTAGAGATACTGAAAAAACGTTCCACACCTTCCTTATGTGAAGAAGTAGTTTTTAATTTCATAGGCCAATATGGCCAAGGTTGATTTGCAGGACGGCCAACAGTAGGTTTTGCCAATATTTCAAAATTAATTACAGAAACTGCTCCATGACGATTACTTGTACCAATACAATCGGAACCTGTATCTCCACCACCTATAACAATTACTTTTTTATCTTTTGCAGATAAAATTTCATCGAATTTTAACAAACCATCAACATACTGATTATTTAATTTTAAAAAGTCCATAGCCTGATGCACTCCTTTCAAATGATTTCCTTTAATAGGAATTCCTCTTCTCTCGGTAGCACCACCACACATTAAAACAGCATCATAATCGGCTTTTATTGTTTCTACACTTATATTATTACCTACATAAGCATTTGTTTTAAAAATAATACCTTCTTCTTTTAAAATAGCAATCCTTCTATCTATAATTTGCTTTTCCAATTTAAAGTCGGGAATTCCATATCTTAACAATCCTCCTATTTTTGAGTCGCGCTCGAAAACAGTAACTGTGTGCCCTGCTCTATTTAATTGTTGAGCAGCCGCTAAACCTGAAGGACCAGAACCTATTACCGCAACACGTTTATCAGTTCTAACTTTTGGAGGGTTAGCTGTAATCCAACCTTCTTTAAATGCAGTTTCAACAATGTTTTTTTCAATATTCTCAATGCTTACTGGATCCTCATTAATTCCAAGTACACAAGCTTCTTCACAAGGTGCTGGACACAATCTTCCAGTAAATTCTGGAAAATTATTAGTTGAATGCAAAATTTCTGCTGCTTCTTTCCATCTTCCTCTATATACTTTGTCATTAAAATCGGGAATTAAGTTCCCTAATGGACATCCACTATGACAAAACGGAATACCGCAATCCATACATCTTGCTCCTTGAGACTTTAATTTACTTTCTTCTAAAGGAATCGTAAATTCATTATAATTTTTTAGACGTTCTTCTACTTTTATGTAGTCTTCATCTATTCTTTCATATTCTAAAAATCCTGTTGGCTTTCCCATAATCTTATTGCTTTACAAGGTTTTCTTGTTCTAATCGTATTAAGGCTTGTTTGTATTCTTCTGGAAGTACTTTAATAAATTTTGACAATTGGTTTTCCCAATTTTCTAAAATGCGTTGTGCTAATGGACTCATTGTAGCATTATAGTGGTTCTCAATTAATTGTTTTAACTGTTGAATATCTTCTTCTAAAACAACTGGATCTAAATTTAAGCCTTCTTTGTTACATTGCTTATCAAAAGTTCCATTAATATCATAAATATAAGCAATTCCTCCACTCATTCCAGCTCCAAAATTTCTTCCTACCTCACCTAAAACAACTGCAACACCACCTGTCATGTACTCACAACCATGATCTCCTATTCCTTCCACTACAGCAGTAGCTCCAGAATTTCTTACACAGAAACGTTCTCCTGCTTTACCATTAATATATGCTTCTCCAGAAGTAGCTCCATATAAAGCCACATTTCCAATTATTATATTTTCCTCAGGAACAATTGTTGCTTCTTCAGGAACTTTAACAATTAATTTAGCACCAGAAAGTCCTTTTCCTAAATAATCATTTGAATTTCCATTGATTTTTAAGGTTAATCCTTTAGTAGCAAAAGCACCAAAACTTTGTCCTGCAGAACCTGTAAAATTGATTTTCAAAGTGTTTTCAGGTAATCCTTGAGAACCATATATTTTAGAGATTTCGTTACTTAAAATAGCTCCAAAAGCTCTATCCATATTGGTAATCTTAGACTCTAGAACAGTTTTTTCTTTTCTAAATAAAGCTGGATGTGCTTGACGAATAATTTTAAAATCAAGAGATTTCTCTAAATGATGATCTTGCGATTCAGTATTGTATAATTTTGTTTCTTTTGGTACTTTTACTTGGTGTAAAATTGGAGATAAATCTAAACCTAAAGCTTTATAATGTTTTATCGTTTTATTTCTATTCAATTTTTGAACTTGACCTACCATTTCATTTACAGTTCTAAAGCCTAATTGAGCCATAATTTCTCTTAATTCTTGCGCTACAAAATACATGAAGTTAACCACATGTTCAGGTTTTCCTTCAAATTTCTTACGCAATTCTGGATTTTGAGTTGCAATTCCAACTGGACAAGTATTCAAATGACAAACACGCATCATTATACAACCAGAAGCCACTAATGGAGCGGTTGCAAAACCAAATTCCTCAGCACCAAGTAAACAAGCAATAGCAACATCACGACCTGTTTTTAATTGGCCGTCACACTCTAAAACCACTCGATTCCTTAAATTATTCATTACCAAAGTTTGTTGAGCTTCTGCCAAACCTAATTCCCAAGGTAAACCAGCATGTTTTAGTGAGGTTAAAGGTGAAGCTCCAGTTCCTCCATCGTGTCCTGAAATTAATATTACATCTCCTTTTGCTTTAGCTACACCAGCTGCAACAGTTCCAATTCCCACCTCAGAAACCAATTTCACATTGATTCTTGCCTCTCTATTAGCCGATTTTAAATCATAAATTAATTGCGACAAATCTTCAATAGAGTATATATCGTGATGTGGTGGTGGAGAAATTAAACCTACATAAGGTGTGGAATTTCTAGTTTTAGCTATAAATCTATCAACTTTTAGTCCTGGTAACTGTCCACCTTCTCCTGGTTTTGCTCCTTGAGCCATTTTAATTTGGATTTCTGAAGCATTTGTAAGGTAATTTGAAGTTACCCCAAAACGTCCAGATGCAACTTGTTTTATAGCTGAATTTTTCCAATCTCCATTTGAATCTTTGTAAAAACGTTCTTCATCTTCTCCTCCTTCACCAGAATTACTTTTTCCACCTATTCTATTCATAGCTACAGCTAAATTCTCATGCGCTTCTTTGCTAATAGAACCATAAGACATTGCTCCAGTTTTAAAACGTTTCACAATATTTGTCCATGGCTCCACTTCTTCTAATGGAATAGGATCGAAATTGGTAAACTCAAACAAACCTCTAATAGTCATTAATTGTTGGGCTTGTTCATTAATCAAATCAGAATATTCTTTATATGTACTGTGCTTATTGCTTCTAACAGATTCTTGAAGTTTAGCAATTGTCAGTGGATTAAATAAATGTTTTTCTCCATTTCTTCTCCATTTGTATTGACCTCCAAAATCTAAATTCAAGTCAGCTTCTACTGATTCTTTACCATAAGCCTGATTGTGTCTATGGTAAATTTCTTTTCAATTTCTCTTAATCCAATACCTTGAATACGAGTAATTGTGTTTGGGAAATATTCTTCAACCACTTTAGTATTTAACCCAATACATTCAAATAATTGAGCTCCACGATAAGAATTTAGAGTAGAAATTCCAATTTTATTCATCACTTTAAGAATTCCCATTCCTATTGCCTTGTTGTAATTGATAATTGCATCTAGATATTCAACATTTTCAATTTCTTTATCTTGAACTTGATTATAAACAATTTCATTTACTATATAAGGATTAATTGCACTAGCTCCGTAGCCAAATAGTAAGGCAAAATGATGCACTTCTCTAGGTTCAGCCGATTCTATAATTATGCTTACTTTAGCACGTTTACCAATTTTATATAATTCATGATTCACATAAGAACATGCTAACAAAGCAGGAATTGGAGCCATTTTGCTATTCACTCCTCTATCTGAAAGAATAATAATATTTCCACCTTCGTCAATAGCTTTAGAAGCTTGTTTTACCATATTGACTAAAGCACTTTCTAATTCATTTAATCCTTTACCAACTTCATATAAAATTGGAATAGTAGTTACAACAAAATCGGGATTATTAGTATAGTTTTTAATTTTATCTAAATCGTGTTTTGAAATAACTGGATTTTGAATTTTTAATTTACGACATTGATCTTCATTAATCTTAAAGATGTTAGTATCACTACCTAAAGTTAAACTAATATCTGTAATTAATTTTTCTCTAATACCATCCAAAGGTGGATTAGTAACTTGAGCAAATAATTGTTTAAAATAATTGTATATCAATTGAGGTTTATCAGACAAAACTGCAATAGGAGTATCACTTCCCATAGAACCAATAGGCTCTTTACCCGTTTGAGCCATTGGTAAAATAATGGTTCTTAAATCTTCTTCGGTGTAACCAAAAACAATTTGACGTTTTTCTAAAGCATCTTCCTTATGTTTGATAGGTCCTTTTTTAGCAGGAATATCTTTTAAATGCACTAAATTTTTATCTAGCCATTTTTTATATGGATGTTTAGAAACAATATCTTCTTTAATTTCTTCATCATTGATAATTCGACCTTGGTTCATGTTTACTAAAAACATTTTTCCTGGCTCAAGTCTTCCATGACGTTCAATATTTTTTGGATCAATTTCAATAACTCCCGTTTCTGAAGACATGATTACAAAACCATCTTTTGTTACTGTGTATCTTGATGGACGTAAACCGTTTCTATCTAATACTGCACCTATATAATTACCATCGGTAAAAGGAATAGAAGCAGGGCCATCCCAAGGTTCCATGATACATGAATTATATTCGTAGAATGCTTTTTTAGCTTCAGACATATTTGGATTTTTCTCCCATGCTTCTGGCACTAACATCATCATAACTTCTGGTAAAGAACGGCCTGTCATTAATAACAATTCAACCAACATATCCATTTGTGCAGAATCTGATTTTCCAGGTAGAATTATTGGAAATAATCTTTTTATATCATCACCAAACCAATCACTTTCCATTAACTCTTGACGTGATAAGGTTCGCGATACGTTTCCACGAAGTGTATTAATTTCTCCATTGTGACACATGTATCTAAAAGGTTGTGCCAAATCCCATGTTGGGAAAGTATTAGTTGAAAAGCGTTGGTGAACCAAAGCTAATCTTGTAACTAATGAAGGATCTTGCAAATCTTTATAATATAATTTTATATCTTCTGGTATTAATAATCCTTTAAAGATTATCGTTTTTGTAGATAAACTTGGTAAATAAAAACGTTTGCTTTCAGATAGTTTAGAATTATTGATATGATGTTCGGCTTGTTTTCTAGCGGTGAATAATTTTAAATTAAAGGTAAAATCATCTTGTTTTTTATCGTGTTTACCAACGAATATTTGCTTTATATAGGGTTCTGTTTCAGATGCTATTCTACCAATAACAGATGTATCAACTGGAACTTCTCTCCATCCTAGAACAACCAAACCATGATTTTCTATATAATGTTCTAATTTTTCAATACAGTATTTACGTTGATTTTCTTTTTTTGGTAGAAAAACATTACTTACTGCATATTCTCCTTCTTTTGGCAAATGGAAATTACAATTTTTCACAAAAAATCATGCGGAATATCAATTAAAATTCCTGCACCATCTCCCGTTTTTCCATCTGCGCTTACAGCACCTCTATGCTCTAATTTTTCTAAAATTTCTAAGGCCTTA
This sequence comes from Flavobacterium sp., assembly GCA_012032075.1. Classification (GTDB taxonomy): domain Bacteria; phylum Bacteroidota; class Bacteroidia; order Flavobacteriales; family Flavobacteriaceae; genus Flavobacterium. Next base: position 305 of record JAAURU010000009.1, on the reverse strand, counting down.
TGAATAATATCATTTGACTTATTTCCTTTTAAACTACATATAAACCCAGCTCCACAATTATCATGCTCAAATTCTGGAAGATATAGCCCTTGTTTAGTTAACATACTGAATAAATTTTAATTTTTTTTAGTCTGACACTACTAATTTATAAGGAAGATTTTTAATAATAAAATACTAATGCGATTATTATGATTTATTAAATTTTACACGCTTAAAATCTACAAATTAATAATTTATAAATAAATAAATGCGAAAAACACAACACAATTAAATCAGTTTTTTAATATTTTTTTAAAAATATTCTC
>JAAURU010000295.1 GCA_012032075.1 Flavobacterium sp. | reverse complement strand
CGTGAAATGGAAGGCATCACAAGCACTGAAATCATCAAACAAATCATTGATTCAGTCGAAATTCCAAGATAATTTAGCTGTTAAACTATGTTGTCAGACTGAGCAAGCCTGTACTGAGCAAAGTCGAAGTATCGAAGTGCTTAGTTAAAGCATCGAAACTGCTCCTAAAACGAGCTGTCACACTGAGCCTGTCGAAGTGCTTCGTTAAAGCATCGAAAGAGCTCCTAAACCGAGTTGTCACACTGAGCCTGTCGAAGTGCTCTTAAAAAAGTATTAAGTTATATTCAAAAAATGAAGCAATTTTTAAAACAACTTTACCTTAATAATTTCTTTTTTTATTGCCTCATGGGAATCATTTTCCTATTTGTTCTTTCCTACTTTTTCCCCATGTTTTACAACGCTTCTTGGTATTTATTATATGTACTAATTGTCTTTACAGCAATTGATATGCTACTTATTTTTGGCTTTGGCAATAAAATTGAAGCCACAAGAATAACACCCGAAAAACTATCAAACGGAGACGAAAATCCAATTGTAATTAAAATTAAAAATAAATACACCTTCCCTATTCTAGCCAAAATTATTGACGAAATTCCTTTCCAATTTCAACAACGTAATTTCGAAGTGAAACGAAAAGTAAAAGCGTCTTCAAGTGATGAATATCAATATTTTCTTCGTCCAACAGAACGTGGTGAATATTCTTTTGGAAACCTTAACTTTTATGCTGTTTCTCCATTGCGATTAGTCGCTAAAAGATATACGTTTAATAAAGATGAAATGGTGCCAACCTATCCTTCGTACATCCAATTACGAAAGTACGATTTAATGGCTTTTTCAAATAATTTGTTCCAATACGGTTTAAAGAAAATCAGACGTATTGGACACACCATGGAATTTGAACAAATTAAAGAATATGTGCAAGGAGATGACATTCGCACCATTAACTGGAAAGCAACTGCAAAGCGCAACCAACTAATGGTCAACCAATTCCAAGACGAAAAATCGCAAAACGTCTATATGGTAATCGACAAAGGTCGTGTCATGAAAATGCCATTTAACGGATTAAGTTTATTGGATTATGCTATTAATGCTACTTTAGTGTTATCCAATGTCATTATCAAAAAACAAGACAAAGCAGGAATGTTTGCGTTTTCTAAAAAAGTAGAAAATCGTGTGGTAGCCGAAAAAAGGTCAAGCCAAATGCAAAACATAATGGAAAGCTTGTACAATATTAAAACCGATTTCTTCGAAAGCGATTTCAGTCGTTTGTATGTTGACATCAAAAACACATCAACCACAGAAGTTTGATTATGTTGTACACCAACTTTGAAACCTTAGACGGTTTACACAGACAACTACCCTATTTAAAAGGAATTGCAAAAAACCATTTACTTGTAATTGTCTTCTTTAACAACACCGAACTAAACGATTTAATCAACAAAAAAGCCGAAACCGTACAAGAAATTTACGATAAAGTAATTGCCGAAAAATTCGCTTTCGAGAAAAGACTAATAGTAAACGAACTTCGCAAATACGGAATCTACTCGGTTTTAACCCAACCAGAACAGCTTACATTAGATACCATAAACAAATATTTAGAAATAAAAGCTAGAGGGATTTTGTAGTATAAACTATATTAGTCCTTACCGTCAGTTCGAGTGTTTTTTATGTAATGTAATGGAATAAAAAATGTATCGAGAACTCGTGTACTGAAAACAAAAAATTCCCTTGTTATTGTGGAGAGAAACGGAACAAAAATGTATCGAGAACTTAAAAAAATATAAATGATCATCTACAACATAACCCAATATTGTTTTTTTGGTTTTGGAGTATATAATCTTACCTATTTACTTCTCAAACATACGAAGGTATTCAAAGACAAAATAAAATTAGCAACTATAGACAAAGCAGCAACAACTACTTTAATACTTTGCGGATTACTTTATCTATTCAATTTCGTTTACGATTGGACTTTAATATTCATAAATTCGGAATCCGAAAATAGCCAACATCTTTTTCAACGATTAAATGGTCCTTATGGTTTTAGTTTGTATGCCCAACAAGCTACCTACATTATCATTTCATTACTATTTACTTTAAAGTATGTTAGACAGAAAAGTTTTCTGCGTTTTATAATTGCTTTCCTCCTATTATTCAATTTCGAAAGATATGTCATTATAATTACTTCCATACATCGTGATTATTTACCTAGTTCTTGGACAATGTACCAATCAACATTTTATTATTTACAATTAGATTGGATTGTCAAAACCCTTATTTTTGTGGCTTTACTACAATTGTTTTCTTCATACAAAATAGGAATAAATTATAATAACCGACTTTCAAATAGGACTAGAAAACACAAATTAATAGAAACTAGTGTAGGTTGTTAAAAAACAATTAAATCTTCAATGATAAATCATTACATTTGATTCCATAGAAAATAAAATTGAAAACATGAAAAAATCATTACTATTATTGTTACTTTTTACAGTTTCAAATATTTTTTGTCAAAATATTTTTATCACACAACTAAGTGCTACTGAACTTGCTGGAGGAGTAAATGTTAACGTTCAAACCGTTTCTGGAATTGGTTCTGGTTATTTAAGTAACGAATACACTATCAATGGTAATATAATAGACTTATCAGTCTGTTATTGGTTTGACCAAACTTTACCAATACTTGAATTTAATAATGACTTTTTTATACCACTTTCAAATGCTGGAAGTTATGAAGTTAATGTCCATATCATTTTATCAACTTCACAAGTAACTTGCGATAATTATGCAAATACAGATAATAGATCTACAACCGTTTCCTATCTTTCAACAGCTTCCTTTGAAGATTTCAAAAATAATTTCTCTTTTTTTCCAAACCCAACTTCAGGAAAAATTCACTTCGACAAATCAGAATTAGTTATAAATAACCTTAGTATTTACGATAATACAGGAAGAATCGTAAAAAAATAAAACATTTAAATGAAAATAGTTTAGATGTAAATGAATTAAAAGATGGTGTCTATTCTGTTAAACTCGATACAGATAAAGGTATAATGAATTACAAGCTAGTTGTAAAAAAATAAATCAATTTAATAGTATAAAAATTATCTGATGGACAAAGTAGTCTTAGATAATTTTCAAAACAAACCATGACAAACCCAAACACTCCAATAACCTTTCCTTGCGGAGCAACTATGAAAAACAGATTCATGTTAGCACCCTTAACCAACACACAAAGTCACGAAAACGGTCAACTCTCCGATGCTGAATTAAAATGGCTCACCATGCGTGCAAAAGGAGGATTTGGTTTGGTAATGACTTGCGCTTCACACGTACAAGAAATTGGAAAAGGATTTCCAGGGCAATTGGGAATTTTTAATGATACTTTAAACGAAGGACATATAAAACTTACAAACGCTATTAAAGCAGAAGGCAGTTTAGCTGTAATCCAATTACACCATGCTGGAATGCGAACCCCTTTTGAACTCATAAATCAAAAACCCATTTGTCCCTCAGATAATGAAGAGCAAAATGCAAGAGGACTTTCACATGAAGAAGTAATCCAATTAAAAGACGATTTCATTACAGCAGCTGTTCGTTCTCAAAAATGTGGTTATGATGGTGTAGAAGTGCATGGAGCACATGGTTACATCTTAACCCAATTTCTAAGTGCCACAATAAACAAAAGAACCGATGAATATGGAGGTTCGCTAGTTAATAGAGCAAGATTGCTATTTGAAATAGTAAAGGGTATTAGAGAAAAATGTGGACCAAAATTCCTACTAGGAGTTCGCTTATCTCCAGAACGCTTTGGAATGGATTTAGAAGAAGTAAAACAAGTAACCCAACGCTTAGTTGACGAAGGCAACATAGACTTTTTAGACATCTCATTATGGGATGTTTTTAAAAAATCCAATGACGAAAAATACCAAAACAAAACTTTATTAGAACACTTCAAAACCCTAGACTACAAAAACGTAAAATGGACAGTAGCTGGAAAAATTAGAAATGGTGAAGAAGTACAAAAAGTACTAAACGAAGGAGTCGATTTTGTAACCATAGGAACAGCAGCCATTGTACACCATAACTTTCCAAAACTAGTAGTAGAAAACCCCTCTTTCACCGCAATAGAAATGCCAGTCTCAGCAGCACATTTAGAAAAAGAAGGAATTGGAGAAGCATTTATAAACTATCTAAAAGCAAGGCCAGGTTTTGTGAAGTGATTATATAATTTTATAGGCATAGTAAAAAGTGAACAATTATTTTAATATAAATTTACAATTCATCTTAGCAAAACAACCTAATAAACTAAACTTAAAAAAATATAAAACAACAATTATATCAATATCAAAACGTTATGAAATCAAACCTTTTTATCATACTGATATTCTTTATTTCAATTACTTACTGCAACGCTCATAAAGATAAAGTAATTCAAGAAACTTATGGTAACGTAAAAATATATTTAAAAACCGGTTTTGATTACTCAGAAATCAATAAGATTATGATTATTGGGAAACTATCAGAAAAAATTTCCAATCAATTAAAGTATAGAGATACTATTATGATTGAATATATTCATGATTATACAAAACAATATTTAGATGATTTGTACATGCTTGAATATAATAATTCTAATAATAAATTGATGTTTGGAATTAAATCTAACTACGCAATCGAATCTAATGAAAGTGGTTTAGCTGTAAGGATATATGCTAAAAATATTAATATTGTTTATATTTTAAAACTTGTAGAGTTTATAATTATTAATAAAGAAAATAACAAATAATCACCTAATTTTAAAAAAAATGCAATTTAAAAACAAAAATATATGAATATGAAGAAGGTGAAGAAGAAGGAGTTAATACTCATATCAATTCAATAGCGACTAATGATAATTTAATTAAGAAAATT
>JAAURU010000294.1 GCA_012032075.1 Flavobacterium sp. | reverse complement strand
CGAAGTGCTGATTTTGGTGATGGAAGCTAAATCGTAGAGGTCGGTGGTTTTTACTAAATCATTGCCTTCGTAAGTTTGTTTTCCGTAGGCTTTGTGTAAAATCACCTTGCCATCTTTCGCTACGAAAACTACTGCCCCTGGGGTTGCCTTTCGCTTAATTGCCTCATTTACAATAGAATCCACTTTTGAATTTAGAAATTTAGAATCAATTGATTTTCTGGAAAAGAAACTCATATTGATAATGTAGTAACAAATCTTAAACAAATTTATCGAAATGTTAATTATCCAATAGTATTATTTACCGATGGAAATCAAACAAAAGGTAATGATTATGTTTATAGTTTTCAAGAGAATACTACTGTTTATCCAATAATTCAAGGAGATACAACTACTGTATTTGATTTAAAAATAAATCAGCTTAATGTAAATAAATATGCTTTTTTAAAAAATAAATTCCGGTTGAAGTCTTTTTACAATATAATGGTAATGAATCTTTAACTTCTTCTTTTTAATTCAAAATGAGAATCAAGTTGTTTTTAAACAAAAAATAAGTTTTAATGCTAAAGAAAAAGTAAAATCTATTCAGGTTCTTTTAGATGCTTCAAGTGTAGGAATTCAAAAATATAAAGCTTCAATTATTTCTTCTAAAATTGAAAAAAATAAAACCAACAATACTAAAATATTTGCTGTAGAAATTTTAGATCAACGCTCTGAAATTGCAATTATTTCAGATATTAATCATCCAGACATTGGAGTTTTAAAAAGAAGCATTGAAGTTAATCAACAACGCAAAGTAAATATAGTTAAACCAAATGAAATAAACGATTTAAAAAAATATTCATTATTGATTTTGTACCAACCTAACGCTAGTTTTAAATCTATTTTTGAACAAAATAAAACACTCAAATTAAACACTTTTATTATAACCGGAAAGAATACTGATTTTAATTTTTTGAATCAGAATCAGCAAGATTTTAACTTTAGAATGTCTTATCAAAAAGAAAACTATTTTGCAACTTATAATAAAAGTTTTAATCTTTTTGCTCAAGAAGACATAGGATTTGAATCCTTATCTCCATTAGAAAATACTTTTGGAACTATTACTTCAAAAGAAGCTTCTTCAACTTTTCTCGATGCAACAATTAGGAATATTCAAACAGGAAATCCGTTATTGTCTTTTTCTGAAATTGGAAAACAAAGAAAAGCTTATCTTTTTGGTGAAAACATTTGGAAATGGAGAATGGAAACCCATATTAAGAAGAAATCATATGAAGATTTTGATTTATTTATGGATAAATTAATTCAATATTTGGCTTCAAATTCATCAAAAAAATCATTAGTTGTTGATTATGAAAGTTTTTATAATGCTGGAGAAACTATTGAAATTACCGCTCAATATTATAATAAAAATTATGAGCTTGATGAGAAAGCACAGTTGTCAATTCAACTAACAAATAAAGATACTAAGGCAACGAAAACCTATAATTTTTTAAAGTCAAATTTAGATTATAAAGTAGAGTTTGATAATCTAGAAAAGGAAATCATTCATTTACCGTTAAGGAAAAGGAGTCTAATACATCATTTGTAGGTAATTTTGAGATTTTAGAGTTTGATATTGAAAAACAGTTTGTAAATCCAGATAAAACAAGATTAGAGCAACTTGCATTAAACACTAATGGGAAAGTTTATTTTCCTAATCAAACAGATTTACTAATCGAATCCTTACTTACTAATAATCAATATTTACCTATTCAAAAAGAAGTAATTAAAAAAACTCCATTAATTGACTGGAAATTACTTTTAATACTAATTTCTTTATTCCTTTCTGTAGAATGGTTTACTAGAAAATATAATGGTTTGATGTAAAAATAAAATATGAACAAAGCACATTTACACATGGTTTTCAACCATTTTCCTATTATTGGTTTATTTTTTGGAATAGGAATTTTAGTTTATGGAGTACTAAAGAAACAAACTATTTTAGTCAACACTGCGTATGTCATTTTCATCATTTGTATGATCATGGGAAAAGCTACCATGATGACCGGAGAAGGAGCAGAAGAAATTGTGGAAGAGCTGGGAATTTCTCATAACATCATTCACGAACACGAAGAAAATAGCGGAAAAATTCATGAAACTACTTTATCTATTGGGTTTAGTGTCAATTTTTGGTATAATGGCTAACAGAAGAAAACACGCAAAAGCTTATTTAATTGGCTATATAATTTTAGCGATTGCTTTAGCATCTGCTATTGTTTCAACTTATGTTGGAAATTCTGGAGGGGAAATTCGTCATACAGAAATTCGAAATATTAATGCACCATCAGACGAGTTACATTCAGATGACGATCATTAAAAAATAAAACCATGGAAAACGAGTTAGATGGTTATTTAGACAATCATTACATTCATAAAAGCAATTGGTTAAGAGCAGCGGTTTTAGGTGCTAATGATGGTATTTTATCAACTTCCAGTTTAGCTATTGGGATTGCGACTGCTACCGATGTAAGAGAACCAATTATTTTAGCAACCCTTGCAGGATTAGTGGCTGGAGCATTATCCATGGCAGCTGGAGAATATGTCTCAGTAAGTTCTCAAACCGATGTTGAAAAAGCAGATATTGAAAGAGAAAAACAGGAATTAATCGAAATGCCTGAACTCGAGCTCAAACGTTTGGCTCAAATTTATGAAGAAAGAGGTTTAAAAAAAGAAACAGCTTTACAAGTTGCTAAAGAATTAACTTCCCATGATGCACTAGGAGCACATATAAGAGACGAATTAGGAATCAATGAAATCAGTCAAGCTAAACCACTACAAGCAGCTTTAGCTTCAGGTGCATCTTTTACTGTTGGTGGTGCTCTCCCTTTTTTAGTTACTTTATTTCTTCCAGTTAATACTATGGAATATTGGCTTTATGCTTTTGGCTATTGTTTTTTTTAGCAATTTTAGGAGCTTTAGCAGCAAAAACTGGTGGTTCAAATATTACTAAAGCTGTATTAAGAGTTACATTTTGGGGAACAATTGCTATGGTTTTAACAGCTATGGTTGGTCATGTTTTTGGAGTCAATCTAACATAGCTATGTTATTAAATTATTAAACAAGCTGTAATTTTTGAAAAAGATTTGTTTTTTAAAAATTATTGTCTTTATATTTGCATTGTTAAAAAATAAAACAAATGTTTACAAATCAATTACATCATCATCATTTTTTCCACGCTCAAGCGAGGCAATAGTGATTTTGTAGTAATTTCAAAATAATTATAAACCCGTTTGAGTAAATCAAATGGGTTTTTTCTTTTAAAAAAACCAATGATTTACTCAAACACATCCAAAAACAAATAATGAGTATCTTAAAAATTGCAATTCAAAAATCGGGCAGACTTTACGACGAGAGCATCCAACTCCTAAAAGATTCTGGTATTTCTATCTACAACGGTAACGACCAACTTAAAGTTACAGCTTCTAATTTTCCGCTAGAAGTGTATTTCCTTAGAAATTCAGATATTCCTCAGTATCTATTAGATGGAGTAGTAGATGTTGCTATAGTAGGTGATAATCTATTAGTTGAAAAAGGTAAAAACATTACAGTAGCTGAAAAATTAGGATTTTCAAAATGTAAAGTTTCTGTAGCAGTTCCAAAAACGTTTCAATACAATTCCTTAAAAGATTTAGACGGTTTACGTGTGGCTACTTCTTATCCAAACACCGTTATTGATTATTTTTCTTCTAAAGGATTGTCTGTAGATATTCACCAAATATCAGGTTCGGTTGAAATTGCTCCTAATATTGGTTTGTCTGATGCTATCGTAGATATTGTTTCCAGCGGTAGTACTTTATTCAAAAACGGATTAAAAGAAGTTGAAGTTATCCTAAAAAGTGAAGCTGTACTTGCAGTATGTCCAAATATTTCTGATGAAGCAAAACAATTATTAAATAAATTGCAATTTAGAATACAAGCTGTTTTGCGCTCTAGAAAATCAAAATATATCTTAATGAATGTACCAAACAATAAAATTGATGTAATTACCAAAATTTTACCCGTTCTAAAAAGTCCAACAGTAATGCCGTTAAGTGAAGAAGGATGGAGCAGTTTACATTCGGTAATTGAAGAAGATACCTTTTGGGAAGTCATTGACCAATTGAAAGAAGCTGGTGCAGAAGGTATTTTGGTTTGCCCAATTGAAAAATGGTGCTTTAATAATGTCACACTGAGCTTGTCGAAGTGCTTATAAAAATGAAAAAAATGAACAAAATATATAATCCACAAGAAAAAGATTGGTTGGAAATTTTAAAAAAGACCTACGCAAACTTTTGACGATGTTGAAGAAACCGTAAAAGGTATTTTCAAAGAAGTCCAACAAAAAGGAGACCAGGCAGTTTTAAAATATACCTCTTTATTTGACGGAATAACTTTATCAAATTTTATTGTTACAACCGAAGAAATTGAAAGTGCTAACATGCAAATTTCAGCCGAGCTAAAAGCAGCAATAATTTTTGCTAAAGAAAATATTGAGAAGTTCCACACTGCTCAAAAAACCGCTAAAATAGAAGTAGAAACTGCAAATGGAGTTTCGTGTTGGCAAGAAAAAAGACCCATTCAAAAAGTTGGTTTATATATTCCTGGTGGTTCAGCTCCTTTATTTTCTACGGTTTTAATGCTAGCCGTTCCAGCAAAAATTGCAGGTTGTAAAGAAATCGTTTTATGCACACCACCAGACAAAAAAGGCAATATTAATCCTGCTATTTTATTTGCTGCAAAATTATGTGGTGTAACAAAAATATACAAAATTGGAGGTATTCAAGCAATTGCAGCCATGACTTTTGGAACAGAATCGATAGAGAAAGTATATAAAATTTTTGGTCCTGGAAATCAATTTGTAACTATTGCAAAACAATATGCTTCACAATTGGGCGTTGCTATAGATATGCCTGCTGGACCAAGCGA
>JAAURU010000293.1 GCA_012032075.1 Flavobacterium sp. | reverse complement strand
GTAATAGTTAACTTCAGCCATATTTATCTGCTATACCTCCAGGGGTTCGGGCTTCTGCGGCGAATGCGGATGCTCGTTTCCGGTGTAGATCTTGAGTCTCGTAATGAGTTTCTTCTGCCACCTGTTCTTAGGGAGCATGCCCCAGACAGCTTTTTTAATATTTCTCTGGGCTTCCTCTTCGAGAGGTCCTCGGCGGCTATGGACTTGATCCCGCCCGGGTGCCCCGTGTGCCAGTAATATCTCTTGTCTTCGAGCTTGTTGCCGGTGAATTTCAGTTTGTCGGCGTTGACGACTCATTACGAAATCCCCTATATCGGCGTGAGGGGTGAACTGGGGTTTTTCCTTGCCTCTCAGTATCCTGGCTATTTTCGTGGACACCCTCCCTAAAGTTTTTCCTTCCCCGTCGATTAAAAACCATTTCTTCTCGAAGTCTTCGCTTCTCGCCATATAAGTCTTCATTTTATCTGCCTCTAACTATTAGAGTTAAGCAAATCAATGTACCGTCTATAGAGGGAATGTCAAGCATGCCGCCTGCTCGGTAGTGGGTCATTTTGGATTTTTGGGGGAGAAATAAAGGATTTGTCAGAAAAAAGTCAGCAATTACAACATAAAATTACATCTTGTCAAGTACGGATTAATCATTATAATTATAAGTGTTGTGAGTTTCCTCGGGTAATTACAAATTGGAGATGGAGGTCGCCAAAGTTATTAATCTTGTGCTTTCCTCCTTGTTTAGGAATTGAAACTCAAACACCGCGAGGTGATAAAAATGAGAAAAATTAACCTACTTTTCGTTTTTTAATTTCACTAACTACGTGGAGTCAAAAAAACACCGAACCCTCTCCTACCGAAATCAAAACAGCTAAAGAATTAAGAGAAAAATTCGACAAATCTGATGTTGCTATTTTAAAAAGTACTGAAAAAGTAAATTTTGAAATTACCAAAGACAAGAAAAATGTTGAAGTAAATTATACTATTTCAGAATTACTATTGAACATCAATCATAGAGCAGATATTCAAAAGTATGAATTTTATGATAGTCAGTCTTCTATAAATACTTTTTCTTTAAAATATAAAAACAATAAAGAAGCAAATTTTTATCCAAAAGACGAATTTTACAAAAGCAATGATTTGTTTTATAACGATGCAAGAGTAAAATATTTTTCAATCGATTTTCCCATTCAAGGTTATACTTATCTATATGATTTGGAAAAGAAAATAAAAGATATTAAATACTTTACAAGCATTTATTTTAATGATGAATTTCCAGTAATTGAAAAAGAAATTATAATTACTATACCTACTTGGTTAAATCTTGAGATTAAAGAGTTTAATTTTAATGGTTTTGATATTACTAAAAAAGAAACCAAAAATACAGAAGCTACTATTTATACATATTCCATTAAGAATATTCCACCTATGGCAAAAGAAAAATTAGCTCCTGGACCAAGTTATATTTATCCTCATATTTTATTTGTTGCCAAATCGTTTACCAATAAAACAGAAACAACTACGCTTTTCAATGAAACTGCCGATTTATACAAATGGTACAAATCTTTAGTTAATGAAATGAAAGACGACCCAACTGCTCTTGCAAGCAAAGTTACAGAACTTACTAAAACAGCTAAAACAGATGAAGCAAAAATAAAAAACATTTACTACTGGGTTCAAGATAACATTAGATATATTGCTTTTGAAGATGGAATTGCAGGTTTTAAACCAGATGATTCTCAAAATGTCTTCAATAAAGATATGGTGATTGTAAAGGAATGGCAAACTTAACCAAGCAAATGCTAAAATTAGCGGGTTTTGATGCACGTTTATGTTGGATTGGCACAAAACATATTGCTTACAATTATAGTATTCCTTCATTATCTGTAGATAATCACATGATTTGTGTAGTTATTAAAGATGGAAAAAGATACTTTTTAGATGGAACAGAAAAATTCAATTCTTTTAAAGAATATGCCGATAGAATCCAAGGAAAAGAAGTTATGATTGAAGATGGAGAAAAATTTATAATTGACAAAATCCCAACATACGATGCGCTTTCAAATAAAGAAATTTATAATGTAAATTATACTATCGAAAACGAAACATTAAAAGGAAAAGTAGATAAAGAATTTTTTGGAGAAAGTAGAACTTCATTTTTATACACTTATAATAGTATTAAAAACGACAAAAAAGAAGAAGCCATAAAATACTATATTTCTTCTGGTGATAAGAATTATAATGTAAGTAATATTTCAACATCAGATTTATCAAATAGAGATGCAAATGTAAAAATTAGCTATGATGTGGCTATTAACAATCATGTTTCCTCTTTTGGGGATGAAATTTATATTGATTTAGATTATGATAAAGAATATAAATTTTTAGATTTTTCAGAACGAAAAGAAGATATCTTACTAAATTACAAAGCCTTTGATGATATCAAAATTACACTTCAAATTCCTACAGGCTACACTGTTAAAAAATTACCTGAAAATGTAAATATTAAATCGAAAGACTATGAAATATCAATGAATTTTGAAGTAAAAAACAACTCCATTTTATATCATAAAGTGTTTAATTTCAAAAATGGAATTATCAAAAAAAATGATTTCGAATTATCCAAAAAAGACTTTGAAACCATTAAAAAATTATATGCTGAACAAATCGTTTTATCAAAATAACCTACTTAATATGAAATATAATTACCTACTATTACTTTTTTTCGTTTCTTTCAATATTCATTATGCTCAAAACAAAGAAGAAATAAAAAATCTTTTCTGGAATAAAAACGACACTTTTGGCAATATAACTACTATTCCAGAAAAATATAAAAACGAATCTGCGGTTGTTATTTATAAAAATGAAAATTATGATTTTCATAAATTTGGTAAAAATGTAACTTATACTTCTTCAACAAGAAAAAGGATAAAACTTCAAGATCAAGCTGCTGTAACTGAGTTTTCAGAATTTTCGTTTAGAGATAGATTTTATAGTAACAAAGGTTTTAGTCTTAAAAGAGGAACAGTAACTATTGGTATTAAAATAATAAAACCAGATGGAAAAGAAATCGAAATTGATGTCGATAAAGAAGCTGTAAAAGAAGATGAAGGCAAAAAATAGCCATTTCAAATATAGAAATAGGTGATATTATCGATTTTTATTACCATTCCGTTGAGCCTTTTGTTTCCGCTTTTGAATTTGGTTTTGACCCAGTAGAAACTACTTTAGGTGAAACTTATCCTATACTAGAATTAAAAATTACTTTTCAAACAGAAAATGACTTTTTTGTAAATTTTAATTCTTACAATGGTGCTCCAGCACTAAAAAAAGTAGAAACGAAAAAGAGTAGCGAACGAAAATATGAATTGATTGCTAGCGACATTCCAAAAAATGATTTCCCTAGATGGTTTTTACCTTTAGTTGAATTACCTTGCTATAAATTCCAAGTGTTTTTTGCGCGTTCAGGAAAATTTGAACAACGTGCTGATGCTTTTTTACCTAGTAAAGAAAGTGAAATTAAAAGCACCGTTTCAAAAGAAGATATTTTTGATTATTACAATACTAAATTTTTTCCTAGTGGAAATTTAAACGACGTAAATAATTTTTTAAAAGATAAAAAATTCTCATCTGATGAAGAAAAAATTAAAGAAATCTATTATTTCACACGTCATCAGTTTTACACTCGCTACATAGAAGCTTATGTAATGGCAGAATCTAAAATCATAGCCTATCCTTATGAACTTTATGAATCTTATCCTGTTTTCTTCAACACAGAAGAGCAGTTTATTTGCTATTTCATGGAATATTTAAAGAAAAATGACATTGGTTATGATATTATTGTTGCAACTGGAAGAGAAAATGGTCCAATAAAAGATATGTTAATTCAACGAAATGCAAGAGTTTTATTAAAAATTCATACCGGAAATCCTATCTATTTTGGAATTTTCAATCCTTATTCTATTCCAAATCAATTTGATTCTGAAATTGAAAATACAGATGCTTATGCTTTAAAAGTATCCAAAAATAAAAAGGTAACTGACATTGAAGAAATTAAATTACCAGCTTCAACTCATAAAGAAAATATTTCAAAAATTAATATAAACGTTGGCTTTGATATTTCTACTAATGCATTAGACGTTAAAAAAGAAACATCATTATTAGGTCATAATAAAAGTTTTGAACAAAGCAATAAATTAAACTTTTATGATTATGTGAGTGAAGATTATCAAAAATATGAAACAACTCCTTTATTAGATTTGGTTCGAAATAAAAAAATTAAGGAAAAGTACAAAAAGGAATATGATGCTTTGCTCAAAAAAATGAAAGACAATCAAAATGAAAGTCTAAAAAAAGCAACTGAGGGTGAATACAATACAAAAGTAGATGATTTTACATTTGAAATAATCAATACTGGTCGATATGGAGAAACACAGCCTCTAGTTTACAAAGAAACATTTAAAATTAAAAATGATTTTATTAAAAAGGCTGGAGCAAATTATATTATTGAAATAGGAAAATTAATTGATTCTCAAGTTGAAATTGAAGAGAAAGAACAAAAAAGAGAAAATAACATCTATACGGTTTTCCCAAGATCTTTCAATTACAATATAAGCTTTTCAATTCCAGAAGGTTTTTCAGTTTCAGGAATAGAAAAATTAAACAAAACAGTTGAAAATGAAACTGGAAGTTTTATAAGTAAAGCCTCAATAAAAGATAATAAACTACAACTTGAAGCTACAAAACAATATTATAATTCTTACGAGCCTGTTGGAAATTGGCAAAAAATGATTGATTTCATAGATGCAGCTTATCAACTAACACAAGAAAAAATATTATTAAAAAAAGAATAAATTCTTAAAATCTACAAAAATAAACGGGTTTGTTAATTGTAATTTCACTTGAAGTTTTCGTTAATAAACCTGTTTTTCTGTCTCTATTGAAAACCCAAATAGAATT
>JAAURU010000008.1 GCA_012032075.1 Flavobacterium sp. | reverse complement strand
TGTCCGTAGTTTTTATACGATTTGTGTTACGATTTTTGACGATTTTTAATTAGGATTCTAATTACGATTTGTGTTACGATTCTTACGATTTAAACGATTTCTTGTCTCGATTTATTATTTTTTTTCTATTTTCATTAAAAATATATATTTGTAAAAAATGAGGAACATGGAAATTAAAGAAAATGTAAAAATAGGTAAAGGAGTGATTAGCGGTAATACTTCTATTTTTCTTGGTATTTTGTCTTTTTTAGGAGTATTGTGTTTTAAATACCCAGAATGGTTAACTACTCCAGAGTTTAGAAATGTTTATACTGGTGAATCAATGAAAATTTTATTAACAGCAGTTATTATTGCTTCATTATTTTTGCAGTATGGAGTTTTTTTAAAAGTAAGAAAAAGAAAAGAGCACTTTATGGGATTACTTTTTGCGTTTTAGCAATTGTTATAGGTGGTTTTGAGGTAAACCCTAGAGCTGTAGATATAGTTCCTGTTCATTTAGGCTTAGATTGGTTGCTTTTAGACTTATTCTTAATGGCTTTATTATTTGTTCCTATTGAAATAGTGTTTCCTAAACGAAAAGGACAAAGTACTTTTCATGAAGAATGGAAAACCGATTTGATTTACTTTATTGTAAGTCATTTATTAGTTCAGTTTTTTGGTGTAATTACACAGCAACCTGCTAAATTATTTTTTGGCTGGATGGGATTAGATGAAATTCAAAATTTCGTACAAAGTTTACCAACAATAATCCAATTATTTTTAGCGTTTTTTATTGCCGATTTATTTCAATACTGGACACACCGTTTTTTTCATTCACATACTTTCTTATGGAGATTTCATTCGATTCATCATTCTACAGAAAATATGGATTGGTTAGCTGGTTCTCGAACACATTTTATTGATATTTTCGTAACTCGTTCTATGGCTTTTATTCCTTTATATGTATTAGGTTTTTCTACGTTGACTTTTAATATTTATGTAATTTTCATGGCCATTCATGCGGTTTTAATTCATGCGAATACTCGAATAAATTTTGGCTTTTTAAAATATATTTTTGCGACACCTCAATATCACCATTGGCATCATTGTAAAGATTCTGAACATTATGGAAAAAATTTTGCTACCATTTTCCCTTTTATAGATAAACTTTTTGGAACCTATTATTTACCTGGTGATGTTTGGCCACAAGACACTGGTTTACTAGAAACAAATTTCCCAAAAGGTTATTTAAAACAAGCTGTTTATCCTTTTACGAAAAGTCCGTTTGATAAAGATTTGAATATGGAAGAGTATGATAAGTCGAAAAGATGATACACTTTTTTAAAATATTTTATACTTCTTTACATTTTTACTATGTTTTAGTGCTATTGGTCAGCATAATAGTAAAAGAATAAAAGTGCAGCTTAGCTCTAGAGTTGACAAATCCTCAAAAGAAATTAATGAGGTTGTTAATTTATATGAAAACTACTTAAATTCTAATCCAGAAATTATTTCAGACAATCCTTTTTGGAACAAAAAAGAGAAAGAACTCTATAAAGACTTTGATTTTTCTCGAGAAAGTATGTTTCAAGGAGGAATGACGGCCAAAGATTTGTTCAGCCTATATGAACCATTCATTATGTCAGTTGAACCGATCGGAGAAAAATATCAGATTAGAATTATGTTTTCTTTGTCAAATGCAAGTCTAGAGTATGTGGGTTCAAAAGTGTGGTGTATCCATAAATTAAATGCAATTCAAGAAAACCAAAAATGGGTTTTAGAAAATTTAATTGTTGAAATATCAAAAGATTGGAAAACTGAAAAACATGATTTTATAGCGTATATTTTACCTGATGCATATAATTTAGACAAAGAACAAGTGAAACTTAGTACATTATTTTGTGAGGATATTATTAAACGGTTTAATCCAAAATATAACTCATCATTAAATTTTATATCACAAATACCATTGATGAAATGGGTTTGTTAGAGAATTTTGATTATTATTTTGTTGGGATAACAACTGGGAAAGCTAGAGAAAACATGATTTTAACGGCAAAAGGTAATGCCTTCTATCCTCATGAATTAGTACATAAACTTTTGCCAGAAAATAAGAATAGAGGTCATATCATTGAAGAAGGATTAGCTGAGTTTTTAGGAACCAAAATAAATTTTGAAGCGTATGAAAAATCAAGGTTACAATTTGCAACAGATTTAAAACTTAATAAAAAAGTAAATTTTAAAATCGGTATAGTTTCTCAAGAAGTGATTTTCATAGGTTATCAAACTGCTTATCCAAGTGGTGCAGCAATTTGTGAGCTAGTTTATAATAAAAAAGGAGATAAAGGGTTACTCCAACTTATGAGTGCTAATACAAAAGAATATAATGATTTAATTTTAACGTTAATGGATATTACAAAACTATCACTAGACGAAATAATTGAAGAATGGAATAAACTAGTATTGAAAGAATAGAAAAAAAACTACTAATTCTGAATTTGGAGTAAAACATTATAATTTAAACACTGTAAAATTAAAATATATTTTCAATCTTTGGATAAATAAAAATATAATAGTATATGAGTAAGACTAAAATAACAGTTAATAGCAATGGCTCTTTAAAAATTGAAGGTGATTTTGAAATAGTAGATAGCCAAGGAAACGTTTATGGATTAGAAGGGAGAACGACTTTAGGAATTTGCCGTTGTGGAATGTCAGCCAACAAACCATTTTGCGATGGAGCACATCGTAATAATTTTGATCATGAAGCAAAAGCTTTCAATTTGCCTCCAATGAAGAAATTGTAATAGCATTGATAAAATAGAAAAACCTTTAATTATAATAAATTGAAGGTTTTTTATTTCAATAAATGGATAAACAAAGTTCATCAAACTTGAAACCTGAAACAAAAGAAACTTGAAACAGAACTTTAAACCCCAAACTGTCTCAATGATGATCTAAATGTTTCCATTGGAGATTATTCCAATCGGTTTCATTAAGTTTTCCCCAAAAGGGATGCGTTTCAATTTTTATTACCTGAAATCCTTCTCCTAATTTTTCGACTTTTTGAATCAACTCTGTTTTGGTAAGTTCAAAATCATAAGTGTCTTTTCTTATAAATTCTTTAGCTGTAGGAGAGTTTTTCTTAAATTCGGGAGCATCTAACCACGATTTTTTCATCATTCTGCCTAAAATTCTCATTGGAAAAGACATTTTTAATTTTTGTGTTCCAAATGCTACATCAATAGGAGATATACAATGAGAAAGCATTTGGTCAACCGTCATTTTTCCCCATTGTGGTTTTGCATATGGAGTTAATAAATTGATTCTTCCAATTAATTCTTGGTTGTCGTTTTTGTCAAAAATATTTTTCATAATACTATTCATTTTAGTTAGACACAGATTACCACAAATTTTCACAAATTAATCTTTGCTAATTTGTGGTAATTTTTGTAAAAGCAAAATCATTTTTTAAAGGCTACTATACTATACATCATAGGAATTTTATTTTCTAAATGTTTAATTCTGAATTTTCCTTTTTCAAATTCAATCATTTCATTAAAGCAATTATAATTAGAATAATCATATTCATTAAAATGGTCTATTTGTAAACCACTATTTAATAAAGCTTGAAAAACTTCTGCTAAAGAATGATTCCAACCTATTTCACTTGTGCTAACTTCAGCTTCTTTATTCGCATACGTTCCAGAGTAAGTTTCAATAATAGGTTTTTCATTATGATAATGGTGCTGAATTTTTGTAAAATTATCATCAAACATCCATAAAACAGGATGAAATTCAACGAAAATAAATTTTCCATTAGGTTTTAAAGCTTTTGAAATCACTTTTGCCCATTTATCCAAATCAGGTAACCAACCAATAGTTCCATAACTAGTATAAACAATATCGAATTTATCATTAATATGTTCCAATGTTTCATATACATCACAACAAATAAAGTTTGAATCAAGATTTAATTCGATATTTAATGCCTTTGCTTTTTCTATAGCTTTATCTGATAAATCAATTCCAGTTACTTTCGCACCCATTCTTGCCATAGAAAGCGAATCTTGTCCAAAATGACATTGCAAATGCAAAACGCTTTTCCCCTTTATGTCTCCTAATAAATCAATATCGGTTTGTGGTAAAGAGTTTTTTCCTTTACGAAAACTTTCCATATCATAAAATTTAGAATCTAAATGAATAGGGACTTTGATATTCCAAGTTTGCCTATTGATTTCTAGATAGTTTTCAGGTTTCATGATGTTTTTTTATAAATTCAATTCCATTTGAATATTAGCTCTTGCATAATCGTTTTCTTTCATTGGAACTTCAATAAATCCATATTTTAAATACAAGTTCAAAGCTGTTTCTAATCTTCGGTTTGAAAGTAACATAATTTGAGTTGCTTTTTTAGCTTTTGCGAATGCTATACAAGCTTCCATAAGACGATTACTTAATTTTTGCCCTTGAAATTTTTTATCGACTGCTAGTTTTGCCAATTCGAAAGTAGTAGCATCAACCTTTTGCATGGCAACTGTTCCAGCTACTTCTCCATTTATCAAACAGAAGAAAATTTCTCCACCTGGTTGCAAAACAATTGTTTCAATATTATCAAATACTTCGTTGTCATGTGGTTCCACTACAAAGTATTCTTCTAGCCAAGCTTTGTTTAAAGCAATGAAGTTGGTTTTGTAATTCGGATTATACGTTATGATTTCTACAAGGTTTTCTACTTTCATTCTGAAAATTACTATTGATAACTAGCCCTGATGGAAGTGACATCCTTTTTCTATTTTGTCCTTCGACAGGCTCAGGATGACAAAATTTTTAAAAAGATATAACGGAAAGCGGGAATATTAGTCTTTTTACTTATATATAGGTGCTGCATATATACTAAGTGCTTCTCAAAAAACATTTCTCTTTAATTTTAATAGTTGGATAATTTCCGCTTATCAAGATATTGAAATGTTAGTTATTTTTTTTATTACTTTTGAATTCAAATTTTACTTAAAATGAGCAAATCAGAAGATTTTAGCAAACATATAATAGAAGGCTATACTTGTAAAGGAGATTTTATTATACTAGGTGGAGCTATTTTGGATGGTGAACCTGTGGCAAATACACCTGTAAGTATTCCTTTAAAAACATTAAACCGTCATGGATTAATTGCTGGTGCTACTGGAACTGGTAAGACTAAAACAATTCAAGTCTTATCTGAACAGCTATCACAAAATGGAATTCCTGTTTTAATGATGGACATTAAAGGTGATTTTTCTGGAATTGCTGTTCCTGGAGAAGAGAAGGCTTTTATAACTGATCGTCATGCTAAAATTACTTTGCCTTATGAAACAAAAGGTTTTCCTGTTGAACTAATGACTATTTCAGAACAGAATGGTGTTCGTTTACGTGCAACAGTTTCTGAATTTGGTCCGGTTTTATTTTCAAGAATTTTAGATTTAAATGATACGCAAGCTGGAGTTGTTTCGGTAATTTTTAAATATTGTGATGATAATAAACTTCCTCTTTTAGATTTAAAGGATTTTAAAAAAGTGCTTCAATATTCAACAGAAGAAGGAAAAGAGGAGTTTGAAAAAGAGTATGGTAGAATTTCAACATCATCAACAGGTTCCATTTTAAGAAAAGTAATCGAATTAGAACAACAAGGTGCAGAATTATTCTTTGGTGAAAAATCTTTTGAAATTGAAGATTTAATGCGAATAGATGAAAACGGAAATGGCTACATCAATATAATACGTTTAACAGATATTCAGGATAAACCAAAATTATTCTCGACGTTTATGCTAAGTTTATTAGCTGAAATTTACAATACTATGCCTGAACAAGGTGATGCTGGAAGACCAGAATTAGTTATTTTCATTGATGAAGCCCATTTAATTTTTGACCAAGCCAGTAAAGCTTTACAAGATCAAATTGAAACTATCGTAAAGTTGATTCGTTCCAAAGGAATTGGAGTTTATTTTATTACACAAAATCCAATGGATGTTCCAAGTAGTGTTTTAGCACAATTAGGTTTAAAAATCCAACATGCTTTACGAGCTTTTACTGCAAACGATAGAAAAGCTATAAAAGAAACCTCTCAAAATTATCCTCTTTCCGATTATTATAAAACTGATGAAATATTAACTTCCTTGGGTATTGGTGAAGCTTTTGTGACTGCTTTGAATGAGAAAGGAGTTCCAACTCCATTAGTAGCAACTATGTTGAGAGCTCCAATGAGCAGAATGGATGTTTTAACGGAAACCGAAATTGACACTGCTATTTCAAAATCGAAATTGGCCAAAAATACAATGAAGTACTTGATAGAGAAAGTGCTTATGAAATTTTAGGTAAGAAAATGGAAGAAGCTGAAGCTTTGGCTGCCAAAGAAGAAGCTGAAAAGCAGAAAGAAAAAGAAGCGAAAAAGTCAAACTCAACTAGCAGTAGAAGTTCATCTACAACAAGTACGGTAACTAAAGGTGTTGTTAAAGTGTTGACAAGTGCTACTTTTATTAGAGGAGCAATGGGTGTTTTAATGAAGATGTTTAAAAAATAGGAAGGCAATAATCAATTACAACTTCAAAAATCAATCACAAAAACATAGTAGTTAATAATGATTAGTCTTTCAAAACATAAAAGTATGAAAATCCGCTTCGTACTTATTGAATATTAGAAGACAATTAGTTAGAAGCTGAAACAAGTTCAGCTTGACAAAAGCTCGCAATGACACATAACAATGAAAAAATATTTTATACAAAAATCGCCATTTGTTGTTCCTACAACTGATGGAAAGTTAATAGAAGAACATCACGGAATTCCAACGACAGGAAATAAAAACATTTCTATTGCTCATATGATTGCGCCTTCTGGTTGGAGCGAACCTTTTCAGACTCCAGAATTTGAAGAATATACTTATATTATTTCAGGTAAAAAGCAATTTATTATTGAAGATGAAACGATTATTTTAGAAGCTGGTCAATCGATAAAAATTGAAGTGAATACAAGAGTTCAATATTCCAATCCTTTTGAATTCCCTTGTGAATATATTGCGATTTGCACACCTGCTTTTGATTTTGAGAAAGTGCATCGGGAAGAGGAATAGTTAACTGTTGTAGATTAAAAAGATGGGTTTTGACACTTCGACAAGCTCAGTGTGACAACTTTGATATTGACATTTATATTGATTTTTGAATTACTCATTCTTCATGTTCTTCAATAATCCAAAAGCAAAATAGGCTACTGCTCCACCTCCTAAAATGATACAAAGCCACATGAATAATTGGGTTTCCCAAAATGGTTTTGCAATGGGTTTTCTTTCTATTTGTGTTACTTTTTGAAAATTAGTTATAGTTGCTTTTGGCATTCCAACACTAAAACTTTGAACGAAATTAGCCAAATCGTAAGATGGTTTTGAATAGGTTGAATCGATAACTATTTCATAATTTTCATTGGCTTTTAAATCTGTTACAACATAGAATGTATCTTGTAATAATTTAATATTTAAAAATTCTAAAGGCTGATTGTCTCGATTTTCAACTTCTATTGTAAACTCTTTTTCTATAAAACCATTTAATTTAAAGATGTTTGATGTATTTGATTTAATAAAAAACTTGAGAGTTCTTCTCTGTAAATTTCAGTTTGTTTTTTTACTATTTGTTTTTTTATTGACAAAAAGTCTCGCCTCTCTAGAAAATAATCTACTTTTAATTTCAAATGAAATGCCGTCAACTTTTTGAAAATTATCAGATGAAAACGAAATTATTGTTTTCTTGTCTTCCTTGTTTTCTGATATTTTATATTTAAAATTATCTAAAATTGAAGTTTTAACAACTTTTTCTTCACCTTTATAATAACCTATCTCTAAGATATTTATAGGTAAAGAATTCCTGTCATTTAATTCAATTTTCAAAAACTCATAGTTATTTGATGGAAAAGAAATAATCTTTTCAACAAAAGTATCATTTTCATTATCTAAATTACTTAGCATTTGATTAGCTACTATACCAAACCATTCTTTTTGATCATTACTACCACTTAATGTATATGTCTTATTTATTTTGGTATTTGATATTTTTAAAGATAATTCTGTACTGTACTTTTGTGCAGGACAATTAAAAGGAATTACTATGGAAGTTAGAGAATCTTTTAAAATTGTTTTACTTAGGATTTTTGATTTTGCATAGTAACGCTTTATATTATACGAATTATCATAAATCACATAAGGCACTTCTGTTTTATTACTATCAAAAATTCTAAAATAATCCAAATTTTCATGAGCAACAGCTCTTACTTCTGGTGAAATGAGTATTTGGTGTAAACCTTCTTCTTTTATATTTTTAATTTCACCTTTGTAATTTTGGGCTAACCCGAAAAAAGCACTAAAAAACAAGATTAAACTACTGAATTTCTTCATCTGAACTTGATTTTGGTGTTTCATCAACAACTAATTTTTTCAATTTTTGGTAAACAAAAGATATAATCAAAATTAAGACTCCTAATAATATAAAAGCAATAATTTTACCTGTTTCGGAAACATTTTTAATATCATAAACAAAGAGTTTTAAAATAGTTAAACCTAATAATGAAAGTGCAATAATTCGAAGATTTTTCAATTGTTTTTTAATTCCAATGATTAAAAACACAAAAGAAAATATTCCCCAAAGTATAGGATAACCTATTTTTATAATTTGTCTTTTGATATTGTCTAATTTACCTTCAACCATATACTCTTTTTCATATTCCATACTATAATCGGTTACTCCATTTTTAATTAGTTCAGTATTAATTTGTTTCATGTCAATTTCATCAGTTGAAAAATTCAAACTATGCACCATTATTTCGTTACTCAAAATATAAACCGTTGCAAAAACAAACAGCCAAAGCATTAATTTTCCATTTAAAATGGCAATTTTAGGAATCTCATTGGCTTTTTTAAACAATTGGAAGCTAAAATAAATCAAACATCCTACTATAATATAATGAAAATAAAAAGCATATTTCGTATTGGTATTCAAAGTAAAATTTTGAACGATTTCTTTGTTTGGAATACGATAGAAAGTAACAATATATAAGAAAATCGAAACTACACTGATAATTAAAAGTACATTAGAAAGCTTCTCTTTCTTGAATTTGGTTACCAAAAACAATAAGATAGCCACAAAAACAAAATGATAAGTTACTTGAAAAGACAAAGCTGAAGCCGAATTTGCCAAAAACTGATAGGCTTGATAATTAATTTCTAAAAATCCTGCCAAATACGTTATTCCAATTGCTAAAACTAAAACAGCCTTTGTATAAAAAGTAACATCAAATAACAATATTTTCTCCTCTGAAATTTCCTTTTTTAGTAACCAATGTGTCAAAAATAAAGAAACGCTTACTACAAATCCAGCAATAAATAATGGATTTAAAATGACTGATAAAGGTTCAACTGGGAAATCGTATTTTAACCAATCCATCAATAAACTAATCAAAGTTAAACCTTGCACAATTACTGCACCAGATTTGAAATACTTGATTTTTGATTTTTGGGATAACCAAAATAACAAAACCGCTTCTGCCGCCCAAAATAAAGTAATTTGATTGCCTTCAAATTGAATTGGAATGGTTAATGTTACAAAAGTTAATGACAATCCTATTAAAAGATAGATAGCATTTTTATCCAATCCGAATTTTCTATATAAGATTATGGCATAACCCAAATTGTAAATAGCTAATAATAAAGTGAATAATCCTTTAGAATTAATTCCCCAATTGTGAATGATTCCCATTCCTATTCCAAAGAAGAAAAAGGTATTGGCTATTAAAATAATATATTCGAGTATAGAAAAAACTCCTTTATTTTTAATATTATTGAGCACAACTGTAATGCTAAATATAAAGTAATATAAAGTAGCGAAAGCTAATGCTCCAACATGTGGTAATTTATTATCAAATAATTCTCTAGTGTACCAAGAGGCAAATAATAAGGATGTAAAGACAAAAGCCAAAACGGTAACAATTTCCCATTTTTTAAAGTAGGCTATTGCCAATATTCCAATATTTAAAATTACGATATAGGTAAATAACACAACATAGTTTCCTGCACCTGTGCTTACCATAAAAGGAACAGCAAAACCACCTATTAAAGATAAAACAGCTAATTCTTGTCGGTTATAAGAAACAGAAACTAATACACTAAAAGCCGTAATCAAAACCATTATTATAAAAGCAACGGTTTGACCAAACAAATGATATTCATGGAAAGCAATGGAAATAGTGAAATAAAAGATACTAATTGCTCCAGCTACTAAAACGGAACTAAAAGCTGCATAATTTTTTTGAGTTTATGCGCAATTGCCATAACAAGAACACCACAAAGAATTCCTATTCCAACACGTGCTGGTTCATTGATCCATTCTTTGTCTATAGCAAATTTAACAAAGAAACTAATTCCTAAAACGAGAATTAGAATACCGATTTTATTGATTAGGTTTTCACCAATGAATTTCTCTAAATCGGGATTGTTTTCTTTGAAAATTTCAAACCAAGATTTCTGCGGAACATATATAGGTTTTGTTGTGATGGTTTTTTCAGCAACAGGTTTTGCTTCTATTTTAGACACAACTTCAATTGGTTTTCAGAAAGTGGTTTTTCTGCAACTGGTTTTATGGTTTCAGGTATTACTTTTTCGGGAACAACTATTGGTTCAATTGGCTCTTTTTCAACTATTGGAGGAACTATTTTTTCAATAGGATTTTCAACTTTAGCAACAACTTGTTCTTTTTCAATAGTTTTAGAAGCTAATTCTTTCCTTAATATATTTAGCTTTTCATGTAAACTATTGAGAGAATCTTGCACTAATTTATTTCTCGATTTTGCTGCAGAAAAGTTAATAATCAATACTATCAAAACTAGTATAAGTAATGCTTCAACCATATATTACAAAAATTAGTGTAAAACCAAATGTATGAATTTTAATTCAACCAATTCTATTTAACTAGTAAATTATTCGTTTTGTATTTGTAAAATTCTTTGCTTAATTGGTTTATTTTACAAAATTTTCTAACTGTTTTAATTGCCTAAATTTTTCTAAAAACAGTTTATTATTACTAACAGTATCCATTACTTATTCCAAAAAAATAAAGATTAGTTTCATTTTGTAGCGTTTAAAAACTTAAAATAATACAATTGCTAACTAGAACTTCATTTGTGATTCTTGGTTCTTAATTTAATAGCTTTTATGAAATGGAGAAAATATTATTATTAAATAGATAGAATATAATTTTTTTTATATCTTGGATTACTAATTCTTATATGAAAAAAATGGTTAACAAAATTATTTTAAGATTTATAATTATTCTTATTTCTGTAATGTTTTTTTCTTGTAAAAAAACAAATCTCTTAAATTATACCGAAACAAACTATTTAAAAGAAAACGATTCCATAAAAGTTGCACTATTTGCTTATTATCCTCCTTACCAATTTAAAAATGAAAAAGGTCAAATTGATGGAATATTCATTGATTACTTAAATTTAATTGAAAAAAAAATAAATTATAAATTTCAAAAAGTATATTATGATGATTGGGGTACCTTAATTAAAGATGCAAAAGCCAATAAATTTGATGTTATTCTAGAAATTCAAGAAACTGACTTTAAAAAAAACTACTTAACCTTTTATGAGCCTCTTTTCGAATCTAATCAAGTTATTGTTCAAAGGAAAGGGACAAAAAAGATAAAAAGTTTAGACCAATTTGGAAACAACAAACTTGTTTTACCTAAAAAATATTCTATTGCCGAAATTATAAGCACAAATTATCCTAAAATTAAGGTTACTTATGAAAAAGATGATATTGAATGTTTAAGAAAAGTAAATAACGGTGAATACGATGCTTACATTGGATCAAAAGCAATTATAAATTATTTAATTAGCAATAAAGATTTAAAAAGATTATACGCATCTACAGACCTAGAATACACTTATCATCCTGGAATTGCTGTTATTAAGAAGAATATAATAGTTTCAAATATATTTGAGAAAGCATTAAATTCAATTACAAAAGAAGAAAAAAAAGTTATTTTAGATAATTGGTTATTTAATCAAGTGGTACCTTTTTATGAAAAACCTTACTTTCTACTTTGGTGTTGTACTGCTTTAGTAGGTATTTCTTTTATAATCTTCTTATTTAATAGGTATCTAAAATTAAGAGTGAAGCAAAAACAGCCGAATTATTAATTGAAAAACAAAAAGTTGAAGAAAATAGCCAACTAAAATCATTATTTATCAAAAATATTTCTCATGAAATTAGAACTCCTATTAATGGTATTATTGGTTATTCACAGTTATTGCACAATAAAAATCTTAGTTTAGAAGAACAAATAGAATACACAAATAATATTACAGAAAATTGTAATGAATTGATGCATACTATTGATAATTTATTGGAAATTTCTTCCTCAAAAACAAAAATATCATCTTCAATAATGATATACTTAATCTAGATACTTTCTTCAACGAAGTAGAAAAAAAAATTCAGTCAAAAATCAAAAAATAAAAAACAACAGTTTATATTTTAAAAATTTAGGAACAAAAAATCTTCTATACATTGACAAACAAAAGTTCTCAAAAATCATTAATAATTTAGTCGATAATGCTATTAAATTTACCGATAATGGCAAAATTGACATAACATATCAAATTGAAAATAATACTTTAAAAATAACAATATCCGATACAGGAATAGGAATTAAAACACAAGAAACTGAAACTATTTTTAACTATTTTTCACAAACTGAAAAAGAAATTTCTAAAAATCTTGGTGGTTTAGGTTTAGGATTGGCTATTGCCAAAAAAAATGCTGATTTACTAGAATTTGAATTAAAACTAGAATCTGAATTTGGTATTGGCACTACTATTAGCATTACCAAAACAAATATAACAGAAGAGAAAAACATTGAAAATGAAGAAAGTCAAACTAAAAATAGTTCTGATGAAAGAAAGGTGATTTTAATAGCCGAAGATGGAGAAGTAAATTATCTAATTTTGAAAAAATTAATAAATAAACTGTTTGACAATCGTTTTGAAATTATTAGAGCAATTAATGGTGAAGCAGCGGTTTATTATTGTAAAATAGAAGCTAATAAAGTAGATTTGGTATTAATGGATATTAAAATGCCTATTATGGATGGTTATGAAGCCACTAGAAAAATAAAAGATTTAAGACCTACTTTACCTATAATTGCGCAAACTGCTTTTTCTTCAGCGAATGATATTGAACAAGCTAAGAAAAGTGGTTGTGATGATTTTATTGAAAAACCTATCGATCAAAATTTATTGGGAATTGTAATTTCAAAATATTTGAACTAAATTATTATTCGTTTAATAAGGCAATAATTCTTTGCTCAACAGATTCCGTTTCCCAAATTTCTTCAATACTTTCAATTGCTAAGATTTCTTTCATAATCGTATCTTGTTTATCACCAACTGCTAATGCTTCTGCATAGGGTTGATGACTAAAAGTTACCCTACTATACAAAGGAATCCATTTATCAGGATGTTTCTCTGAAAACCATTTTTCAATTTTCTTTTGCAAAATAAATTGAGGATCTGCCGTTTTAGTACTCATTTCTACAAAGTTTCTATAGGACAATTCTGCAATAGCATCAGCATTTGGTTTTCTAGAGTTTTCATAATCGTTTAATAAATTTGCCCAGTCATCTCCATATTTTTCCATCATTTCTCTTAACACAGTAATATCTTCAAAACCTGCATTCATACCATGACCATAAAAAGGAACAATAGCATGACAAGCATCTCCTATTAAGGCAACTTTATCAGAAAAAGTCCATGGATAACATTTCATAGTCACTAAATAAGACGTTGGATTTTTAAAAAAATCTTCAACTAAATCTGGAATAACGGCTTTAGTATCTGGAAAATGTTCGGCAAAAAAAGCTATCAGTTGTTCTTCAGTTTTTAAAAGAGAAAATGAATTTTCTCCATCATGCGGCATAAAAAGTGTACAAGTAAATGTGCCATCTAAATTTGCAAGTGCCATTAGCATAAATTTACCTCTAGGCCAAATATGAAGAGAATGTTTATCTAATTTATGAGAACCATCAGTATTTGCAGGTATGTGTAGCTCTTTATATCCAATTTGTAAAAATTCTTGAGAATAATTAAACATACTTTGTCTTTGCATTCTATGTCTAATTCTAGAAAAAGCACCATCTGCACCAAAAACTAAATCATGAGGCAATTTAGTCCATTCTCCTCTTTCCTCTTCACCCATATGCAAAGTTGCATCAGTAAGCGTCACATCCCAAATCTTACTTTCAAAATTAAATTTTACCCCTTCATTAATCGCTAAATCTACCATTTTTTATTCAGTAAACCTCTAGATAGTGAATAAATAACTTCTCCAAATTTTCCATACGATTGATAAGTTATAGAATCTTTCCCTGTATGAATACACCTTTTATCAACAGGAATGCCTATTTCTAGAATTTCTTTTTCAAGGTTAACATCTTGCAAAGCTTTTAATCCTCTATTTGAAAGTACCAAATTTATGGAACGTCCCGAAAAATTTATTTTACGAATATCTGGACTTCTATCATAAACCGAAACGTTATGACCTGCTCTTTTTAAATATATACGCTAAAAGTGAACCGACTAAACCTGCACCTACAACAGCAATTTCTTTGGGTGTTTGCATTTTACTATTTCTTCACACAAAAATAGACATTTATTAAAAGGTAGCACGTCTCAAAACCGTATTTTTTTGAAAGAAATAGAATTTTTGTTTAATTAATTTGTATTTTTGTTAAACAAAATAAAACCATGAGAAAAATCACAACAGCAAATTTAAAAGCACTAGAAAAAGTACCACGTTTAAACCTTGTAAACAGTGTTACGGGTTATAAATCGGCTAACTTAATTGGAAGTATTTCAAAAGAAGGTAAACCTAATTTGGCAATTTTTAGTAGTGTTACGCATTTAGGAAGTGATCCTGCTTTATTAGGTTTTATTATGCGACCAGCAACAGTTCCAAGAGACACTTATAAAAACATTAAAGAAACAGGATATTTTACGGTGAATCATGTGACTCAAAATTTGATTCAAAAGGCACATCAAACCGCAGCCAATTATGTAGAAGGTGTTTCAGAATTTGATGAAACCCAAATTCAACCTGAATATATGGACGGGATAAAACAACCTTTTGTAAAGGAAAGTCCAGTTAAATTGTTGTGTAAATATGTAAGTGAATATCCAATAAAAGAAAACAATTGCATACATATCATTGCTTCCATTGAAGCCATCTATTTTGAAGAAATTCTTTTACAAGATGATTATTGGTTGCAATTAGAAAAAGGAAATGTGGTGACAATAAATGGTTTAGATGGATATTGTTTACCAAAATTACTCGACAGATTTGAATATGCAAGACCCAATTCAATTCCTAAATCGATGCTGAAAAATGGCTCATAAGAAAGTAAATCTTCCTGAAAAAAACTGCAAAACCTGTGGCTTGCCTTTTGCATGGAGAAAAAAATGGGAGAAAAACTGGAATGAAGTTAAGTATTGCAGTGAGAAGTGTAGGAGAAATAAGAGTGGTTAGTGATTAGTGATTAGTGATTAGTGATTAGTGATTAGTGATTAGTGATTAGTAGAGAACTTTATTCTAGAATGTATATTGTAAACTGTGATAACTTTCTTAAATACAATATAAATTATACAAAATACAATTTTTAAAAATGAATAATTTAGTTTGGTTTAGAAATGATTTACGTGTTCAAGACAATAATTCGCTCTTTGAAGCCTGTAAAAGCAATAACAAAGTAATTGGTGTGTATTGTTTAGATCCAAGGCAGTTTGAAACGAACAAACACGGATTTAAAAAAACAGAAAAATTTAGAGCTAAATTTTTATTAGAAACCTTAAGGGATTTAAAAAACAATCTGGCTAACTTAAATATTCCACTTTATATTTTTCATGATATTCCTGAAAAAATTATACCAAGATTAATTGAACAACATGCAATAACATCAATTTTCTTGCAAAAAGAATGGACACCTGATGAAGTTTTAATTAACTTTAATATCAAGAAAAAGATAAACCTTTCCACAATTAAATGGATAGAAACTTACGATCAGTTTTTGTTTCATCCTAGCGATATTCCCTACACTAGTTTTGATAAAATTCCAGAAGTTTTTACCGAATTTCGAAAAAAATGTGAAAAAGAGAGTACAATTCGTCCTTGTGTTTCTGTAAATGCATTGACAGAAGAAAATTTCTTCGAAACTTCTAATAGCATTCCGAGTTTGGAAGATTTAGGATTAGAAAGTTTCAAATTGCATAAAAAATCAGCATTTCCTTTTCGTGGAGGCGAAAGTAATGCCTTAAAAAGAATAGAAAATTATTTTTTTGAAACCGAAAATTTATCTATTTACAAAAAAACAAGAAATGGGTTAATTGGAGAAAGTTACAGTTCTAAACTTTCTGCATGGTTGGCAAACGGAAGCATTTCGGCACGAACTATTTACTGGGAAGTGCAAAATTACGAAAGAGAAATTTGTAAAAATGAAGATACTTATTGGCTAATATTTGAACTGATTTGGAGAGATTATTTTAAATTCATTTCCTTAAAACATGGAGATAAAATTTTTAAATTAAACGGTATTTTAAACAAAGAATACGAATGGAAAGTTAATGACAAAGCTTTTAGACAATGGACAAATGGCAACACCAAAGAACCTTTTGTAAATGCCAATATGATAGAATTGCTAAAAACGGGTTTTATGAGTAATCGTGGCCGACAAAATGTAGCGAGTTATTGGGCAAAAGAATGGGAACAAGATTGGAGAATTGCTGCAAAGTATTTTGAAAGCATGCTGATAGATTATGATGTGCATTCGAATTATGGGAATTGGATTTACAATGCTGGTGTGGGAAATGATCCGCGAGACCGAAAATTCAACATTAAAAGACAAGCTGAAATGTATGATGGAAAAGGAGAATATCAGAAATTGTGGTTATAAAAGTATCATTGTCAGACTGAGCCTGTCGAAGTCATTTTGAAAAGGGACTTCGACAAGCTCAGTCTGACATAAACGACAGGCTCAGTCTGACAAAACTAATAAGAACATCAAACAAATTATAAGGGACTTCGACAGGCTCAGTCTGACAAAAAAGATTTATGAAAAAACTCGACTTATATTAGGAGACCAATTAAATGCTAAACATTCTTGGTACAAACAAAAAGACGAAAACACCATTTATTTAATGGCTGAAATGCGTCAGGAAACCGATTATGTGAAACATCACATTCAAAAAGTAGTCGCTTTTTTTATGTCGATGCGTAATTTTGCTGAAGCTTTGGAAAAAGCTGATCATCAAGTTATTTATTTTAAAATTTCAGATAAAGAAAATCTTCATAATTTAGAAAAAATCATTTCAAAAGTGATTTCAGATAACAAAATCGAAAAATTTGAATACCAATTACCAGATGAATTTCGGTTAGACGAACAACTGAAAAGTATTTGTAAAAATTTAAAAGTCGAGTCAGAAACTTTTGATACAGAACATTTTTATACTTCACGAAATGAACTAAAAGATTTTTTGAAGGTAAAAAGTTGCTTTTAATGGAGAATTTTTACCGAATGATGCGAAAAAAACATCATGTTTTAGTTACCAATGAACAACCACTTGGTGGAAAATGGAATTACGACCATAGTAACAGAAACAAATATAAAGGTGAAGTTCCTATTCCAAAACCTTTAAATTTTAGCAAAGATGTTTCCAAATTAGTTAGTGAAATTGAAAAATCTGAAGTGAAAACTTTTGGAGCAATTAATGCTAAAAAATTCCCTTGGCCTACAAACCGAAAAGAAAGTAGAGAACTTTTAGCCTATTTCTGTGATAATTTATTGGAAAATTTTGGTGATTACCAAGATGCTTTATACAGCGAACATGCTTATTTGTTTCATTCGCGATTATCATTTGCCATGAATTCGAAAATGATAAGTCCGAAAGAAGTAGTTGATGTAGTAATTACACATTTTGAAAAAAAATGAAGATAAAATAGATGTATCTCAAGTAGAAGGATTTGTGCGTCAAATTTTAGGTTGGAGAGAATATGTTAGAGGAATTTATTGGAAAGAAATGCCAGATTATTCAAAAATGAATACCTTGGAAAACCACAATAAATTACCCGAATTTTATTGGACAGGAAAAACCAAAATGAAATGCCTGCAACATGCCATTTCTCAAAGTTTAACTGAAGCTTATGCGCATCATATTCAACGTTTAATGATTATTGGCAATTTTTCTTTGTTAACCCAAATACATCCTGACGAAGTCGATGCTTGGTATTTAGGTGTTTATATTGATGCCATTGAATGGGTTGAAATGCCAAACACAAGAGGAATGAGTCAATATGCAGATGGTGGAATTATTGCTACAAAACCTTACGTTTCCTCAGGAAATTATATTGACAAAATGAGTAATTATTGTGGCGATTGTCATTATAATGTAAAAGACAAACTAGGAGAAAAAGCTTGTCCGTTTAATAGTTTGTATTGGAATTTTTTAGATGACAAAATAGAACATTTTCAAGACAACCATAGAATGAATATGATGTTGGCTCTCTTAAACAAAATGAAACCTAACGAATTAGCAAACATTAAAGAGAAAGCACAACATATTATGGAGAACTTGGATGAATATTAAAAAATATTATATTAAGTTTTAAGAACACAGATTAGAGAAATTTTAAAAATTTAAAGAATTTCTTTAATCTGTATTCCAATAATTAATGGTTGGAATTTACTTCTATATCGTAAATTATTTTCCCGTTTCAATATATTCAATGGCTCTATTTAAAACCTCATCTTTCATTCCTCTTAAACCATCTATAGTTGGTTTTACTTCAATGTCTGGAACGATTCCTATTCTTTGTGTCTCTCTTCCGTCAGGATAAAAAACACCTTTCCCAGTAAAAGAAGTGAGAAAATGAAACATTACTATTTTAAAGTTAAAATTAGTTCCATCAGCTCCAGCAGTTTGGCTTCCCATTACAATAGCATTATCTGCTGTTCTGAGACACATAGCAGTCCATTCTGAATGACTAAATGATTCTTCGTTAACTAAAATAACTACTTTACCTTTGTAATAATTTGGATTCTCTTTTCCGCAAACCTGCATCTCTTCCCAAATATAACGTCCTGGATATTTTAAATCTGAATAGATTTGTTTAGCAAATTCTTTAGGTTTTGAATTTAAAAAATCAGCAAGTAGTAAATGTACATCGTGAGGATAATTACGAATATCTATTATTAGACCTTTAGCTTCTTTTATTACTAGAAGTATTTCTTCTAAATTTTTTGGATAGATATTCTCCAAATTAAGGTAACCTATATTACCTTCTAAAATTTTATATTTTTCTTTATTTTTAGATTTCTCAACATCTCCAAAATAATTATCGCTTCCCTGTAACTCAATTTTCTTAACAAAATTATTTTTTCCGCGAGAGAATGAAATTTCAATTTCTTTATTAGGAAACCTAAGATGAAATTTTGAAATTTGATTCAAAAGATAAGCGTTATTTGAAGCTGGTATTTTGTTTTTATGTAATTCTATATAATCTTGAACAGTTTTGCCATCTAATTTTTCAATAGCATCGCCCATTTGGATATCGTTTTTAACACAAAGTGCATCATTATACAGTTTGGAAACAACAAAATAGTTATCTATTATATCAACCTCAAAAGGCAACATATTTACACAATTATATTCAAGTGTTTTCAAATGACGATTATGATCCATAATGTAATAACTAGCATGCGAATCATTTAAATTAGCTACCATTTCTAATAAAGCATAATGATAGGATACTTCATCTTTTGGATTTACAATTTTTGGTAAAATATCTTGCAAACAACTAGACCAATCTTTATCTATTTTATATTTATTAGGAGCAAAATATTCTATAACATTCCAGTATCTAAAAAGTGTTAATAGTCTGAATTGCTTTTTCTCCCATGTAAAATCTTCAGTTGTTTTCTCATTTTGAAGATTTAAAATTCCTGTTCCTTCTGAATCTTCAATAATTTCATAGATATAATACTGTTGTCCTTGATAGCGGTTTTCTTCAATATGCTTTAGTTTTTTAGAAAGCGATGTAGAAAGAAATTTATTGTTTTGTATCCAAGATAAATCTAAATTCTTGTAAAAATAGTTTTCCTTTGGGAATGCATCTACAATTTTAATTTTTGGAACTTCTCCTAATCTATTTATCCAATCTTCTATTACAGTTGAAAATTCTTCTTTTGTTTTAGCTTCTTCCACTTTTGGTAAAATGGAATACAATTCTTCATCCCAATTGAACTTTCCGCTAGCTACATTAGGGTGATAATATTTTAAAAAGCCCCAAACTTTACAAGTAGTGGCCAATTTATCGGTTTCTGTTAGTTGGTCTTTAGAAAATCCTAGTTGGAAAACAAAGAGGAATAGTAATAATAGGTAATTTTTCATAATGCTATTTAGTTGAAAGAAGAAGCAATATAAGATTAAAAACTATTTTATTATTATCCCAAAATCCCTTTTTTTAAGATCTGACCAAATTCGTACATGTCTTCAAAAGAAGTATATAATGGAACTGGTGCTAATCGGATTACACTTGGTTCTCTCCAATCGGTTATGACTCCGTTTTTCATTAGATAATCGAAAAGCTCTTTTCCTTGTCCGTGTAAATATACTGATAATTGACAAGCTCTTTCTTCCTGATTTAGTGGTGTTATTATTTCGAATTCAGAACCTTCAATTTCAGCATCAATTTCATGCAATATATATTCCAAATAGCTGGTAATTAAATTTCGTTTATTAATAAGTTTTTGCATACCGATTGCTGCAAACATGTGAACAGACGCTAAATAAGGTGCTAATGATAATATAGGTAAATTACTAATTTGCCAACCATCGGCACTTCTTACAGGATCAAAATTAGGTTCCATTAGAAAACGACGTTCTTTATTGTGTCCCCACCAACCTGCAAAACGAGATAATTCGGAATCATTATGATGTTTTTCATGAACAAAATAACCTGAAGCATTTCCTGGACCTGAATTCATGTATTTATAACTACACCAAGAAGCAAAATCAACATTCCATTCGTGTAATTTTAATTCGATATTTCCAGCTGCATGAGCCAAATCCCAACCCACGTAAGCTCCTGTTTTATGACCAGCTTCTGTTATTGCTTTAATATCGAAAACTTGACCAGTATAATAATTTACTCCTCCTATAAGCACTAAAGCTAGCTCATCTTCTACTTCTTCTATTTTTGAAAGAACATCTTCAATTCGAATATTATGTTCACCTTCTCTTCTTTTGATTTCAACAATAGCTTCTTTTGGGTTAAACCCAATGCTTTTAGCATGAAAATCTACTTGGGATTGAAACATATATTGATCTGATGGGAAGGCTTTTTCTTCACAAATGATTTTGAATTTTTTAAGAGTAGGCCTATAAAACGAAACCATTAATAAATGAAGATTTACAGTTAAAGTGTTCATTACTCCTACTTCTGAAGGTTTTGCTCCAACAATTTCACTTAAAGGCTGGCAAAAACGCTCATGATAATCCCACCAAGGTTTATCGGCATAAAAATGACCTTCTACTGCAAGGTTTGCCCAATCGTTCATTACCTCATCTACATAAGTTTTTGCAGATTTTGGCTGAAGACCAAGTGAATTTCCTGTAAAATAGATTACTT
>JAAURU010000292.1 GCA_012032075.1 Flavobacterium sp. | reverse complement strand
CGTACTCGGTTAAAAAATTCAGAATTGTTTCTGGAGTTGCAACATCTCCTAATAAAATATTATCGATAACATTTCCGTTAAAAATAGTAATATCTTGAGGAATTACTCCTATTAAATTTCTGTAACTTTTCAACTCAATATCATTTAATTTATATTGATTATTTATAATAATAGTGCCATTTTCATAATTATAAAAGCGTTGTAATAGTTGACCTAAAGTACTTTTTCCACTGCCACTTTCTCCTACAATAGCAGTAATTTCCCCTTTTTGAATAGCTAAATCAATATTTTTAAACAATTCTTTTCTTCCTGCAAAACGAAAAGAAAGGTTTTGAATAGCTATAGAATTAATCTCAGTTATAGGAAACCCTTCTTCCTTTTCTTTTTCAATAGATGCAAATTCATACATTCTATTAAAAGCAATTTTAGCTTCATTAATTGGAATGGAAATTAAAGCTAAATTGGCAATAGAAGGCATTAATGAACCTACAATACCAAGTATAGCCATTAGTTCACCTAATTTAATTTCTTTATTAAAAACTTGAATGGATGTATAAACCAAAACACCAATTAAAAAGAAGACACTAGCCAATCCTGATTGCCAAGATAAAGTAATATTAATTTTCCCCAGATTAAATATCTTTTCTTGAAAATTAGCAAAAACCATTTCATTTTTTTTGTTAAAAACGTCTTGTTTATTGTTGTTTTTTATGGTAGCTATGCCTTGAATCGTATTGATGTAATTACCCTCATTAAAAGCGTAACTTTGCATTACTTCTTTTTGAGAATTTATAATCTTTTTGTTACTTCTATAAATGATATAAAAATATAGAGGAACGCTTAACAACGAAATTAAACCTATTCTCCAAGAATAAGTAAACAAAAAAACTATTGAAATTATTGAAACTAAAATATCGATAACCAAACTACTTGCTAACATTTTTATGACACGTTGTACTCTTTGCGTATCATTTAAACGCGCTACCATTTCTCCTATTTTTCTAGTATCAAAGAAAGGTTTTGGTAAATGTAATAATGAAGAAAAAAAGTTTTTATTTATTCTATTATTAAATTCTTTAGATTGTTGTAATAAGAAATATTCTCTTAATACCGAAATTCCTACTCTTGCTAAAAGCAATACTGCTAACAATACAATACCAGAAATTAATTTTGTTTTATTTTCAGACGGCAAAATATCGTCAATTAGTTTTTGAGAAAACAATGACATAGCTAATCCTAAACCTGCTACAAATACACCTAGTAATACAGAAATCCATAGTAGTTTGTAATCCTCTTTTAACAAATCTAAAAACCAACTTTCTTTGTAAATGCTTTTCTGTTTCAACTTTTACAAATGAATCATTTATTTTGAGGGTTAGACATGATTTAGAAACCCAAATTTTTTCTAACTCTTCAATGGATAAATAATGAACACCTTTAGCTGGGTCACCAATTAAAAAACCTTTTTCATCATCAAATTCATAACATACTACATAATGTTGTAACTGATTTTCTATTAATACATGCAAATAACAGGCTGATTATGAATAATAAGTGCTTGTAAATCTGCCTCACAACCTTCTGCAATAAAGCCTATTTGATTAGCTACTTGATATAACCCTAGCATTGTTGTACCTTGCCTACTTGTTCCACTTAATTCTCTTAACTTTTCAAGAGAATTAGTACCTCCATAAAGTTTTATCAAACTCATTAAACAAGCTACACCGCAATCAGATTGATCTAATTGTAATGTATGTGTATTTTTAATATGTTTTTTGTTCATAGTTGTATTGTACTTTTGTCATTTAGACGTAAGGAGAAATCGTATAACCTAATTTGCTTGTGAGATTCCTCCTTACGTCGGAATGAACAAACTAAGTGTAAATTTAATAACTAAAAGTTACGAAACTTCTCTAAAACCGTTTCAACTTTAGTTTGTCCTTTAATTTTTTCAATTAGTTTATTTTCCTTGTTGTACAAAACTAAACAAGGCATAGATTTAACATCAAAAGTAGTAGCGAAAGTAGCTTTTGAATCAGATAAAAAAGTAATGTTATCATAATTATTTAATTGATATGTAGTAGCAAATTGTTTTATTTTTTCTAAAGCTTCATATGAAATAAAAACAACCTCGATATTTTTAAATTTTTTAATATTTTCTTTAATCATTTTTGCCTCTTCATTGCAAAAATCACATTCACTATTAAAGTAAATAAATAGTTTTGGTGTATTTTCCTTTAAATTTTTATGGGTAAAAATTTCCTCTTGCAAAGTCAAATAAGAAAATGACGGTATTTGTTTAATATTTTCTGCTATTTCTTTTTTGTGATTTATCTTACTAATTATACTATAACTCATAAAAGCAATCAGTGACAAAATCAGTATTGAAATGCCTGTTTTTAATATTTTTTTCATGATTAAAGGGTTTGCTTAATGCTTATAAATTTGAGTTTTCCATTTGTGAAACTGTTACAATATTTCAGCACCTATCTTGATTTAACTTGCTGAACTCAAACTTGTCATGCTGAACTTGTTTCAGCACCTATCTTAATATTTACTATCCTATAATTTCAAGACTGCATAATAAAACTTGTTGTTAATTAAGAATAATTCAAAGAAAAAACATAACCACAACAATCCATAAAATTAAAGCACTACCATAACTACTAGCTACAATTTTAAAGCCTAAATCCATAGATTTACCTTTGTCTTTTTCAGTAAAAGCAAGTTTACCTACATAATAAGACAAGACTAACCAATAAACTAATTCAAATAAATTAAAAACTTGTAATGGATATAAAAACCAAGTCTCTAAATCTTTATAACCTATAATATTAATTGCAGATAATGGAAAGAAACTCTGAAAATCACTCAAAGTATGAGTAGTTTGAAAAAAGTAAAACCAAATTACTTTAAACACAGGCACTAGTAAAAAAATAAAATCTGCTTTTATTGCTAAATTCCACAACGCTTTAAATGTAATTTCTTTTTTGCTAAAAAAGAATACTCCTACATATAAAATACTTGCAATAATTAAAGTTTTAAGTAATACATATACAGGTACAAAAATATAACCAACCCATTTCCACTTTTCTTGCAAAGTAAGGATGTTTTCAATTTGTTTTGTTGTTAAATTTTCAGCTAATGAATTGTAAAATAACTGGTCAAAATGAAGTACGCTTTTTGTGAACTCTGTTATTACCGTTAAGGCAATACAAAGCATAGGTACTTGAAGAAAGTACTTTTCATGGTTGTTAATTAAAGATTTTGCTTTTACTTAATAAGTAAATTACTTCTGTTTATTATTCTTGTAATTTTTAATGTTTTTTTGCAACTCAACTGCATTTAAAAAAAGTATTTGAATTACAAAAAAAGTATTCCACATGGGGTCAAACCATTCTTTTTTTAAATTAAAATAGTAAAAAAAGGCACCTATAACTGTTATAGTATTTGTAAATAAAGATGAAGGTGGTTTCATAATTTTTAGTTTAAAAAGTAGCAATATTTCTATTGCTACTTTGTTTTCATTTTATTAACTATTCCAACATCTAGCTATTTCACTGTTTAAACCAGTTGAATGAGCTATAATTGCACCTCCAGCAGATGCATAAGTTACTACAGCTAAAATCCCAACCCATCCACATGCCAAACCACCAACGGTTGCTGACATTTCTATTTTATTTAATTTTTTCATTTTTAATATTTTTATTGTTAGAACTTTTAAGTCTAATCCAGAGTTTAACTAATAATACAAGTATTAAAAGGTACATTATATAGTTAAAACTATTATCTGATAAAAAATGCAGTGACGCATTAAGTAGGATTGTTCCGATGATAACCCATGTAATTACTGTTAAACTTTTCTGAATCATAACTTTTTAATTTTTTAATTTAGAAACAATCTGATAATGCAGCTGCAGAAAAAATACCAATTCCTGCTAATAAGCCTCCACCAGGAATAAAAGCTGAAATTGCAGCTGCTGCTCCAGCTAACATACAACCTCTGTTACTTACCCCTCCATTCAGAATTTCCATTTGATTTACATTCAAATTTTTCATAATTTTGTTATTTATTAAATTAATTACAGTCATACTTTGTGTTCGTCAAAACAATTTTAATAAGGTATGGCTGTTTTTTTGGATAGATTTTGTTCTTTCAAATACTTACTAAACCCATCTTTTAAATATAAGTACTTGTGTCTTTTTTTAGTTTCTTTGGAAGAAAGACCACTCCCTCAAATTCGTAGCTACAAGAATTAATACAAACAAACAAAAACGTTTTGTTATTT
Organism: Flavobacterium sp.; assembly: GCA_012032075.1. Lineage (GTDB taxonomy): Bacteria > Bacteroidota > Bacteroidia > Flavobacteriales > Flavobacteriaceae > Flavobacterium. Next base: position 719 of record JAAURU010000292.1, on the reverse strand, counting down.
TGTTGAAGCAAATGTAGCAGATGCAATTAATCCACGCAAACAAAGTAACACGACATTCATGAATTCCGAGACCTATGTCCTTCTAAAACATTGCCAAACAAAGATCTATATTTTTAATTATTCACTCATACATGTTCTTATGTTAGTGCCAACTGGTCCTGGGTCTAATAAAGCAGAAAAAGTAAATGCTGGTGCCATCCAAACTAAAGCCCAAAGTACACATTTATCTATTCCTCCAGATATATTTTCTAATTTGTTATATTCAATTTTTTTCATTTGTGTGTTTTTTTTAAATTTATTAATGCAACAAGTACTAACATGATTATTGCACCATTTAAAGGTTCATTAATGTTGCTATTTAAAAAATTTAATCTCCCATTTAAAAAGATAATAATAGCAAAAGTTACAGCTAAAACAAGTGAATAAAATACAGTGTTAGACTTTTTCATTTTTATTAATTTATTTGTTATAATTATTTATTTATACAATCCCACATTCCACCAGATGAAAGACCCGCTAAATTTGCTCCTGCAATTGCTAAACCTCCAGTGGCAAAAGAAAGACCAACGCCTAAACCAAAACCAACTGTTGTCCAAAAACAATTAATCCCACCATTCAGAATTTCCATTTGATTTACATTCAAATTTTTCATAATTTTGTTATTTATTAAATTAATTACAGTCATACTTTGTGTTCGTCAAACATTTATTATAAGGTAT
>JAAURU010000007.1 GCA_012032075.1 Flavobacterium sp. | reverse complement strand
TAAATTCGTTTTTCATTGGTAAAAATGTAAGACATACTTTAAAAGCTGGAAATGGTTCTTACACACCTGTTTTTTTAAGTGAGTTGCCATTATTGTTCAGAAAAAATGTTTTAAAATTAGATGTGGTTTTTATTCAAGTATCACCACTAGATAAACATTGTTATTGTTCTTTAGGAATTTCTGTAGAAGCTTCTATTGTAGTAATTGAAAATGCAAAAACAGTCATTGCACAAGTTAATCCGCAAATGCCAAGAACTTTTGGTGATGGAATTCTTCATGTTTCAGAGATAGATTACTTAGTAGAGGTAAACTTGCCTATTTTTGCTCATGATTTAGTTCCTTTTACAGCTGAAGAAGAAAAGATTGGAAGTTTTGTTGCTTCATTAATTGAAGATAAGAGTACTTTACAAATGGGAATAGGTTCGATACCAAATGCTACTTTGTCAAAATTAGGTAATCATAAAAACCTTGGTTTGCATACTGAAATGTTTTCTGATGGAGTTATTGATTTAATGGAAAAAGATGTTATTAATTGTGATCATAAAGAAGTTTTTAGAGGTAGAGCATTAGCTACATTTTTAATAGGCTCTAAGCGTTTGTATGATTTTGTAGATGATAATCCATTTATTGAAATGAAAGAATCTTCTATAGTTAATGATACAGCTCGTATTCGAAAAAATCATAAAATGGTTGCAATTAATTCGGCAATTGAAGTTGCTGTTACAGGACAAGTTTGCGCAGATTCTATTGAGCCAAAATGTATTCTGGAGTAGGAGTAAAAATGGATTTTATAAGAGGAGCATCTTTAAGAGACGGTGGAAAAGCGATAATTGCCTTACCATCTGTAACTAAGCGAGGAGAAAGTAGAATTGTCCCTTATTTAAAGCAAAGTGCTGGTGTTGTAACTACACATTCTCACATTCATTATGTAATTACTGAAAATGGAATTGCCGATTTGTATGGAAAGTCTTTAAAACAAAGGGTAAAAGAGTTAGTAAAGATTGCTTATCCTAACCTTCAAGAATGGATTGATAAAGAATATCATGCTTTAGTAAATGGTTTGTAATTCAATACTTTGCAAAAACAATATTATATTTATGTAAACATTTGAAAATAAATAGAATAAAAAGTTTTGTATTAAATAATAGTTTATCTTTGTTGTAATTATAATTTATATTTATGAACATTTTTGTAGGAAGTCTTCCATTCAGTATTGAGGAAGCAGATTTAAGAGGTTTTTTTGAAGAGTATGGAGCTGTTGATTCAGTTAAAAATTATCTCTGACAAATTTACTGGAAGAAGTAAAGGATTTGGATTCGTTGAGATGCCAAATGACGCTGAGGCTCAAAAAGCTATCGACGAGTTAAACGGTGGTACTGTTGAAGGTAGAACAATCGTTGTAAACAAATCTGAACCAAAACCAGAAGGTGAAAGAAAATCTTTCAACCGTGGCGGTAATGGTGGTGGAGGAAGAGGAAACTTTTCTAACAACAGAGATAACAATAGAGGTGGTCGTTACTAGTCTGTAGTGTTATAAAATTACAAAACCCGTTGCGTTTTTAAAACGTAACGGGTTTTTTGTTGTCTTCTATATTCTTTATTCTGGTCTTGCAACTGTTTTGAACAAACCTAATGTTGCATTTAAAAAAGCATTTTCTAATGCTATATTTGATAACTGCGAACTAACTAATGAATTTTCTCTAGAATTAATTAGGAATAATGAGCTTTCTCCCATTTGAAATAAACGCTCTTCTGCTGTTAGCATTTGATTATAATTATTAACTAAATCGGTGTTTATTATTCGCTGTCTTTTAAAAGATTTCAATTTCTTGTTTTTGTGCTTCAATTTTATTGGTTAAACTTTCTTTTTCAAAATTTAGACTCAACTCGGTATCTTGAATTTTTAATTTAGCTAATTTTAAACTCGCTCTTTCTTTTCTTAAAAAGATAGGGAAAGAAAAATTCACACCTACTTTATAATCTTCAAAACGATAATTTTGAAAGGCACTTGGTTCAGATAAATAATTATAACTCACATCTAATTTAGGTAACAAACTATTTGCTTTTAGTCTTCTATCAACATTTAAAATATCAATTTTAGATTGTAATGCATTCAATTTCGGATGATTGTCAATAGTTAATAAGTTAAATTCAGTTAAGTTTAAAGTTTCAATTATGGTTTTTTCAATGGTTGTATCTGGAAACAAGGAATTATCAAGTTCTAGTGGAACGTTATTTTCTGTCCAAATATAATTGGATAAATCTAATGTAGCTTTAGTCAACTTTAATTGTGCATTCTCAAGATTTAACCTTCTGCTTTTTACAGTTATTCCAGCTTCAACACTATCAATTCCAGCTTTGTCACCTTGTTCAATCAGTTTTAAAACACCGTCATATCGAATTGAAGCATTATTTAGATAAGCATCATATAACTGCACTTCATCATAACTTCTTTTCCAATTAATATAGCTTACAGCGGCTTCATAAATCACATTTGTAACTTCAATATCTCTTTCTGCTTTATTGAGTTGTTGGTAGGATTTAGCTTTTCTCAAATCGGCCATACGCTCATTAATCCATAAACCTTGCCCTATTGGTACACTAATTCCTAACGAAGTTAATCCACTATTTGGCAAGGTGTTTTCTGGATTTAAAAAGATACCTTCATTGTTATCGAAAGCCGCTTTAATTTCAACTCCAAACCATGTAGGTATTTTAAAACTACCATTAAAAATAGAATAGTAGTTTTTGTCAGCATATTCTTTTTCAGAAAAATCTGCTTCAATTTTTGGGTCAAACGCACCACGAGCTTTCATTAAAATGGCTTGTGCTTCAGAAATTTTCAAATCGGCTTGTTTTACCAAAGGATGAAATTTCTTCACATAACCCATATACTCTTCAAAAGTAAATTCTTTTGAAACAGTTTGACTATAGGAAAGCTGAGCTATAAAAAGTATGAATACAATTATTTTAGAATTCATGTTTTATTTTTTATCCGTTTTTTCATTAGTTTCTGGTTGATAATAATTAGGAGGGAAACCATTTAAAGTTCTCCATATTTCAAACCAAATTGGCACATCTTCCAGTAATGCAATGGATTGCGTTCCAGCACCTATACTAAGTTGTTCTGGCCATTCTTTATCGTTTTTATCTGGAGCAATTAAAACGCGGTATTTCCCATTTTGACTAATAAAATTTTCTTTTGCTACAATTACTCCACCAAAAGTACCATAAGAAGCACCTGGCCAACCTCTAAACACTATTGAAGGCCATCCATCGAACCATACGCGTACTTTTTCACCTTTATGTATTAATGGAAAATCTACAGGATCAATATAGGTTTCTACTGCTATATCAAAATTGGAGGGCATGATGCTAACTATAGCAGTTCCTTCTTTAATAGTTTCACCAATCCCAGACTGAATCGCTCTATTCACATAACCATCTTGTGGAGCTGTGATATAATAATAGCCATTTCTTATTTGGTAATTAGTATATTGATTTTTCAATTTATTTACTTGCGCTTCGGTATCATATTGAGAACTCAAAGCAGTTTGTTTGTCGCTATTAGCTTTTGCACTTTTTTCGGCATATTCAGCAGCTATTCGATTTAATTCCATTGTCGCGTTTAAAATTTCATTTTGGCTAGCCAAATATTTATTTTCTTGTGTAATAATTTTGGCCTCCATTTCCTGAAGTTTTACTCTTTTCTCCTCCACATCTGTCAACGGCTTTAAACCTTCTTTGTTAAGATTTATAGCTCGATTATATTGTGTTTCCGCTATTTTTAACTGCGTTTTTACAGCTTGTAAATCGATACTATCACTTTGTACTTTTAAATAAGCTTGTTTTAATTTGTTTTGCGCTTGTTTGTATTTTAGATTTTTTTCGTTTTCAATTGCACCTAATTGAGAGTCTAAAGCTCTTACTTTTGACGCATAAGAACTCACAGAGCTTTCCTTCGCTTTTACTTGGTTACCTGTATTTTCTACCAAATTAGGGTCTAAGTAGTCTTCTTTAATCTCCGAAATAAATAAAATAGTATCTCCTTTTTTAATAAAATCCCCTTCATTTACAAACCACTTTTCGATTCTTCCAGCAATGGCAGATTGTACTGTTTGTGGACGCTGATTTGGTTTTAAAGTAGTTACCGAGCCAGTACCAGAAATATTTTGTGTCCAAGGCAAGAATAAAAATATAAAAAGTAAAATACACAATATCCAAATTACTTTTTTTTATTGTTTTATATCCTTGATTTTCTTCAAGAATTTTGGCTGATTTATATTTACTCATATCAACCCATTTGTTTATTCTGTTGTGCGTAATGTTTAACATAACTTATTTTATGGATTTGATTTTACTGTTTTCTAATGTTACAATTCTATTGCATTTCTGTTTCCAATAATTTCCTTTTGCAATAACAACTAGTGTCCAAGGATTTTCAGGAGCAGTTAAAAAATCTATTATTTCTCCAGCTGAATATTTGTCTAGTTTTTCAACAGGTTCTTCTAAGAATAATAATTTAGGTTTGTTTATTAGGCATCTTGCTAATAATATTTTTTGAATTGATGCTGAATTTATTCTTCTTCCTTCAGAAATCATTTGTGTATCCAATCCAAGAGGAAGTGATTTAATTAGATTAGTTAATTTTAATTTATCTAATAATTTTGTTACTTCTGCTTTTGTTTATATCTGGATTGTTGCATGTAATATTTTCAAATATAGTTACCTCAAAAGGACTGTCATCTATAGTAATTACACCAATATTTTCTCTGTAGTTATCTATACAGTATTTCTTGTAATTAGTGTTATTAAAATATATAGTTCCAGTTGAAGGTTCTAAAAGTCTTGCTAAAAGTCTTAATAAAGTAGTTTTTCCTGATCCATTTTCACCTTGAATTAATACTCTATCATTCTTTTCAATAGTTAAACTTACTTCTTTTAAAACTGGTGTGTCACTATTTGGAAACTGAAAAGAAATTTCTTTTGCTTCTATACAAACAGCATCATCTTCTATATAATATTGTGTTTCTTGTTTTTCATTATTGTTTTCCAATTCTAAGTCTACTACAGTTCCTAATTTTTCAAGAGAAGTAGTTACATCATAGAATAATTCTAAACCGTAAAATAATTTTTCTACTGCTGAAATTATAGATATAATAACAATTTCTGCGGCAACAAATTGACCAATATTCATTTGTTGGTTCAAAACTAGCATTCCACCTATTATAAGTAATCCTGCAGTAATTAAAACTTTAAATCCTGTTAGTTGAATAAATTGTTTTCTTAAAACGGTAAAGTGACTTTCTCTATGAGTAATATATTCGGTTACTAATTTATCGTTTTTATGCAAAGAAAAATCAAATAGTTTGCCGTTTTTAAAGCTCAAATGATTTCTCGCAATCTCTTGCAGCCAATGTGCTACTTTGTACTTGTATTTTGATTCTTTTAAACTTGTTTCTAAACCAGCATCGAAGTTTATTTTAAATATTAAATATAATAATACAAGTAAAATAATCCCAAAAAGATAAAGAATGAATGGTAAAATGATAATAATAAAATGCCAAAATAATTTGTAAGGCTGATGTTGAAACTTCTAAAACTAATTTTGCAAAACCTTTTTGAACAGATAAAGTATCAAAAAAACGATTAGCAAGTTCTGGTGGTGAAAAATTATAGAGTTGGTTAAATTTTATTTTGGGAAATCTATAAGCAAATTCAAAAGAGGAACGAACAAATATTTTTTGTTGTATGTTTTCACTAATTCTAAATTGCATGATTTTTAAAATCCCTACAAATGCTACTCCTATTACAACTATAAAAACAAGTACAATCCAAGAAGTACTAACTTGACCTGCTTGGATAAAATTTATTATGGACTGAATTCCTAATGGAATAGATAAACTGATAAGTCCTGCAAGAATAGCGTAAATGAAAAGTTGATAAATGTCTTTTTTATCAACTGCGATTAAACTTTTAAATCTTTCAATTGGACTCATAATAAAACTTTTTTAATCATGTTAGTATAAAAATCAGTTAAACAATCTTTTTCAGATAAATTTGTTATGGTTTTGAAATGATCTTTTAAGTAATGTTGATGTAACGAACCTTCTATTATTGATGAAGCTAAACTTTTAGCATAAGGATAATCTGGGTTCACTTCATTAATAATTTCTACCACTCGGTTTATTATTCTTTTATATATTAAAAAGAAACCTTCTTTATTTTCTTCATCTACCTCTTTAGTAAGTAAGGTTTTTATAAACTCTGAAATGATAATCTTGTTTAAAATGGACTCATCAATATAAGGAGTGTTTTTATCATCAATTATAGTTTGAGTAACTATTTTTATAGCACTACATAGTTTTTCAACAGGATCTTGAACATTTGCCGTTGAAAAAACCAAGTTGTATTCTATCCAAGACCAATACCATGAAGATAAATACACTAAAAGTTTGTGTTTGTTTTCAAAATATCTATAAATAGAACTTTCATTTGATTGAATTTTTTCTCCTAATTTTTTAAAGGTGAAAGCTTCAAAACCAATTTCTTCTATTAAAATGATGCTGTTTTTAATGATTTTTTTTCCTAAACTGATGTTTCTGGATCTTTAAGGAAAAGTTTATCATTTATTGTTATTTTAAAATTATTTAATAAAGTATGCATTTTTATTTTTTTGATAATGACATTACAAAATCGATTAAATTAGGATCTGAATCTTTACCATAGGCACTACTTAAACATCCTTTTGTTCCATCTTTACATTCGATTAGAAAAAGAATAGATGAATCAGAGGGATCATTCATACCTTCGTGGCGACAATATTCAATTAAAACACAAGATTCTTTAGTGTAAATTTTCTTATTGATTCTGCCTAAGATGGTTTTATTCTTATACATAAAATCTTCAGTAAAGCCTTCTTTTTTTGCAGCTTCAATGTCTTCTAATAATGTTCTGTTTGCTGATAATACCATGATTTTTTTTATTGTAATTATAGTTTTATTTGAAAACCAAAATTTAAGTTTAACACATCAATATCTTCTGGTTTAATTAAATTATTTTGTAAATCCAAATATTGTAAATTATGAAGTCCTTGAATATTTATTGGGAATTTCTTGAATTTATTATCATTAAGATACAACGAATTCAAATTTTGTAATAAATTAATTTCTGAAGATAATTTCTCCAAATTATCATTTTCTAAATGTAAGGTTCTTAAATTAGGTAATTTTGATAGTATTTTGAAGTTTTTTTCAATCTTAAAATTCTTTTCATTATTTAAAAATAGTTCTTCTAAAGCATTTAAATTGCCAAAATCAGAAGGTAAATCTTTAAAATCATTCCCACTTAAATTTAATGTTTTTAATTTTTTTAGAGAACCTAACCCTTTTGGAAGTTCTTTTAAAATGTTCATTTTCTAAGCTTAAAAACTCTAAATTTTTAAATTGAGAAAAATCTATTTTATCAAAATTTATCGATTGGTTACTTAAATCTAAACGGATAACTTTTTCAGGATTCAAAATAGCATTTTCAATATTATTTTCGGTCAAACTGTCTTTTACAACAATAGTTTGTGCATACATACTCAATGATAAAATTATCATTGTGAAAATTAAAGTTGTTTTTAATATACTATTTTTCATAGTTGGTTATTTTATGTTGTTTTTTTGAAACTTATCTTAATTTGTTTTCAATAGTTTTTCTATACAAATATAATATTAATACTTTCATATATTGAAAGTTTAACATTTTTTTTTGAATTGTATGCTTATTAAAATTAAAAAGGTCTCTTTTTTTAATTAAAGAGACCTTAGTTTGTTTAAACTAAACAAAGTTTTATTCTATGTAAACTATTTCTCCTTTTGTTAATGTATAAAAGACACCTACTATTTTTATTTCTCCTTTTTCTTCCATTTCTTTAAGTATAGGACTGTTTTTTCTAATATTCTCAATAGTGTTTTTAACGTTATTTTCGGCTACATTTTTTACAAAAACTTCATTTTTAGATGTTTTTTCTCCTTCAAAATTAGCGCTCATTTCAACTGCTGGTTTAATTTTATTAACTAAACTTGTTATGTTGCCTAATTGAACATTATCTATTGATGCTTTTATTGCTCCACAATGTTGATGAGCCATTACCATTATAAGTTTTGCACCTGCAACTTTACACGCAAACTCCATGCTTCCTAGTAAATCTTCATTTGCAAAATTTCCAGCAACTCTTCCTACAAAAATATCTCCTATACCTTGATCAAAAACATCTTCTACAGGAACTCTACTATCTACACAGCTCAAAACAAAAGCTTTTGGAAATTGCCCTGGAGCAGATTGTCTAATTTGTTCTTTATGATTTCTTACTGTTAAATCATTATTTCTAAAGCGTTCGTTTCCTGCTTTAAAATCTGCTAGAACTTGTTCAGGAGTTAGTTTTGCTTGGTCTTCTGCTGTTAAAATATGATTTTCTATTGGTTTAGAAACAACAACTTCATCTAATTCAATTTTAATCTTATCATTTTCTGATTTACAAGAAAATAGAATAGTAGATAGCGTTACTAAAAGTAAGGACAATTTTAAAATTTGTGTTCTCATAATTTATTAATTTAATTGTTGAATATTTAAAAAGTGTGATGTAAACTAAATTGTAATTGGTTTTTACTAGTATTGTCAGTCGTTTGTTTCATCCAACCAGTTTGTATTCTTATTTTATCTGTTACTGCATATCCTAAGCCTAAATAAAGTCTGTTTCTGTCGAGATAATTTACAACTCTATTATTGCCTATTTCTTTTTCTCCATTAATAAAAAGCTCATTGTAAAAAGCAGTATAAATTGCATTTTTAGTTAATTCTTTTTTATTTAATGGAATATTAATAAATAGATTGTATCTAAAACGTGTTCTAAAATCTTGATATTCTACAAAACGTTGTTCGTATCTAAAACGATGTGTGAGATAAATTCTGTTTCCTACTTTTTGTGGTAAAAGTGCTTCTTGATAGATACGATTTTCATTACTTGTCTCATTACTTTCTCCAATTATTCCCGTTGTGATATTAGCAAATCCCACAGTTAATAAAACATTGGTGTTTTTTGGTGTGTATGTTAATCCTGTTCTTAATAGAAGTTGTTCTGTGTCTCCAATAATATTCCAATTTCTATATTGAGTATCTCCTTGAATACCAAGCTGAATCTCTTTAAACCTAGTGTTAAAAAAGTACATATACCAAGCCCCTAAATCATCTTGTTGAGTGTTTTGGGCAAGAATTCCATTATTTAAGATTAATAGAAAGATTATAATGAATTTTAATTTTTTCATTTTTTAATATTTTTACTATACAAATATAATAGTATTACTATCAAATATTAAATGTTTAACTTTTAATTAGGATTTGTTAAAAAAAAAATCCCGAATAAATCGGGACTTGAAATTTTGATTGGAATTATCTTTTTAAGGTAAAGTGACTTTTATATTCTTTAGTCACATTATCTTTTGTATATATGAGTTTGAACCAATAATCTGAAGCAGGTAAAAGTTCTCCATTAAATGTTCCATCCCAGCCTAGACCATCTGGTGCAAGTTGTTTTAGTAATTTCCCATATCTATCATAAATATATATTGAAAGCACATCAATTGCTTGACTTCCTACTATATTCCATGTGTCATTGTAACCATCACCATTTGGAGTAAAGAAATTAGGGAAATCGGCAATTATAAATGTTGTAGTAGCTTCTCCACAACCATATTTACTAATTACTTTAAGTGTATATTCTCCAGGAAGTATATTTGTAAAAGTTGGGCTTTCTTGAAAAGAAGCACCGTCAATAGCATATAAATAATCATTTGATGGAGGTAATGCAACTGCTGTAATTGTATTTTCTGTTCCAAATGCTATTAATTCAGAAGGATTAGATGAAATACTATTTGGAACAATGGAATTTTCTGTTGTAAAATTAAATATAGATTCACATAAAGCTGCATTTGATATATTCCTAACAAGTACAGAATATTCTCCTACGGTAGCTGTTGTAAATGAATTCCTGTTTTGAGCTGGAATTTCGTTTCCTGCTATTGCTCCAAAACCTGTAAACCAAGTAAAAGTGTAATCTGTAGGGTTTAATAACGTATTAATTTGTACAGGTGTTGTTGTATTTGTTAATTGGTTTAAACAAATAAAATAAGGTTCGTTTGATAAATTGTTTTCTGGTAAAGGTCTTACATGCAAGTCTAATTCTAAAGTTCTAAAACAAGCAATACTGGTTTCACTATCTCTATTTACCTTACTATTTAAACGCACATAAATCTTTTGAAAGTTAATTTGTGTATTAGTAAACTGGGTTGGGTTGTTTATATAAGCAGAATTATTAACTAAAGCATCATTAAGATTTTGATAATATCTAAAGGCAATATCTGCTACAGGAGTTGTTCCAGCCATTTCATTTTCACGACTCGTTAAATCGAACGCTTCAAATCCAGCATTATTGCAAATCTCAATAGGTGTTGGGTTATTTAAAGCACCTGGTAAAGTTAAAACTTCAAGATTTAAGGTTGTTCTAGCTTCACAATTATTATTAACAATATCAATTATTGTACATAAATTGTTGTTGATGCACTATTGTAATTTGTTGTATTTGCAATTGCATTTCCTGAATTTTGATTGGCTAAAGTTGCGAAATATCGTACTTGATAATTTGGATTTCCACCTGTAATTTGATTATTTCTTACTTCTAAATTAAAATTTGCAGTTACATCTCCGCAAATTCTAATTGGATTAGGCTGAACAATTGTTGGATTTGGGAAAACAATTATATCAAAATCAACTATAGAAATACATTGCGTAGCACTATCAAATAGTCTTATATAATAGGTTTTAGTTCCTAAAGCTAAAGCCAATGGTGTATTTTTATTTACAACATTTAAATTAGTCAAAGCATCATTATAAGTATTGAAATAAGAAGTTGAAACTGTTGGGTTTTGACCCAAAAGTACTTCAGCATCTTTAGTATTTAATAGAAAAGTATCTAATAGACATACATTTTCATCGGAAATTGCATTTTGTAAAGGAGGATTTGTAACGATTACATCAAAAGTTCCTACACTTTGACAACTTGCAGTAGTTGCAGAAATAACCCTTGCATAAACAGTTGTAATTCCTAATGGTATTTGACTAGTATTGGTTAATTCATTTAAACCAGTTGAAGCATCAGAGGTATTCAAATGAAAAGTAATAATAACATTTGAAACTGGGAAAAAAGTATTTTTTATTAGTGTGCGTTGCGCATTAAAATTTACAAAACCATAGTTTTGATTTATTTCAGGGCAAACAGGAGGAATATTTGGATAATTTGAAAGATTTGTAGGGTTTATTTGTAAATTAATGATTCCTGTACCACTCGAAGTACAATTAGAAGTAATCGCTTCGTTCACAGCTTTAACATAAATGGTTTGATTGAAGGCTGTAGTATTTATAAAGTTTGTAGGATTTGCTATAAGGTTTGTTAATCCAGCATCTAAATAATAATATAAAGTTAATCCAGGTGTGTTATTAGTTAGTATGTTATATAACGAAGTTAAATTACTTTCAGCAAAACCATCTAGTGTTGATGGAATATAATCACATTGTTCAAAAAGAATAGGAGTTGTGTTTAATACTGGTAACGCATTAACTGTAATAGATACAGTGTTAGATGTGTTTGTGCAAGTGCCTTGTTCAGTAGTTACAACATAATAAGATGAAGTCGTATTAATAGCTTGATTAGTTGAATTAACTAGATAATTAGGTGTTGTTATTCCTGTTGTAACTCCATCTTTAAACCATTCGAAAGTTACATTACTTGTATTTGCAGCATTAGCAATAGTAGAAACAATAGTATAATTAGTCCCTTCGCAAATGGTTTGATTATTTGCAATGGAAACACTTGGATTAGCAATTATGCGAATAGTGTTTGACTGAACGGTTGAACAAGGGTTATTTGTTACAATTACATAATAATCACCAGATAGAGTAGGTGTGAAATTTGCATTAGTAGCTCCATTAATACTATTATTATTCAAATACCATTGGTAACTTAAAATATCAACAGTTGGATTTAATTGAGCGCTATTAGTAATAGTTGTATTTAAAACCGGATTTGAGTTTAAGCAAACCGTGTTTGTATTTTGAATTGTAATAGTAGGAATTGTATGAAATTTTAGATCAACTGATGCATCACTAATTTGAAAAGTTCCATTTGTTATATCATAAGCTCTTGTCTCTACTTTATAAGTGCCAGATTCTGTAGTGTTTATTATATTTGACGAGCTATTTGAACCTATAATAGGTGTGCCAATTTGAACTCCGTTTCTAAACCATCTGTAATCGAATCTTAAATTAGACAATAACCCAGTGAAAAAAGTAACATCTACAGTTGCTTTTATGTCTTTTGTATTAGGTTTACAAAAATCGGTTTGTGTTAAAGCAGTATCATCTGGATTTGTAATTTTAGTTAAAGATAAGAAATCACAATTTGTAGTACCAGTTCCACCAGATAATTGCGATACAGTTATTGGTCCAGATTGACCAGATAAAGCTGCATAATTATCAATTATTAATACATATAAATCACCAGTGTTGCTGAATGGTATAGGAACATTTTCAATTGCATTTGGTGAATAACTACAGGAAGCTAAGTTTGTATTATTTATATTTGAACATAAATTATTTGTATTTGTAAAAGGACCATAAAGCGCAAAATCAACATCAATTCCTGCACCAGTATTGCTGTCAACTTGACTAATTTGTAATGTAAGCGATCCAGGATTATCAATCCTTATAATAAACCATGAAGGAGCAACTAAAGGATTTCCACCAAAACATTGCGGAAAATAATTTTCATTTGAAGCAGTACTAGAGCTTGTAAAACTTATGTTAGTTGCACAGGTTTGATAATTGTCAGGATTTGCGGTTAAAGCGACACAAGTAGGAGCTCCACCTTGGGAAAATATATTAGTGTTGGTTAAAATAAAAACCAACAAAACGAGTTTTAATAGTTTCATAGCAATTTTAGTAAAGGCTACAAAAATATAAAACTAATTGTTAATTGTTTACTAATTCATTAATTAACTAAATTATTCTGCATATATGTGTTTGTAAGATTTACCAGAAAGTATGTTTAACATGTCTTTTTCCAAGGTTTCGACTGGAGATTCAACAATTCTATTTATTCAGTACTGTTTTTGTAGAAAATTATTGTGGGAACATTTGTTATATTTAAATCTTTCTCAAATAACTCTGGTGTCGTTTTGTCTCTTTTCATGGTAATTAATGTCACATTTTTTTCTTTGAAACCAATTTCTTCAAGAATTTTATAAAAATCAGGTACTTGGTTTTGACTATCTCCACACCAAGTTCCCATGAAAAGTTTGATTTTTATATCTTTTGTATGCTTTTTTAGTTCATTAATGATTTCTGGGTTTGTTTTGTAAGCATTGTATTCAGAAACATACCATTCGTTAAAAGGGTCTTGTTGTAAATCTGATTTTTGCGCTTTACCTATAAGAATTCCATCAGTAATTTCTTTTGGATTGTTTTTCTTATTTAAATCTAAACCTAAAACAATAGTTTTTCCGTCTTCACCATTTCCACCATCACCACCTTTTCCTCCATTCATTCCATCTTTACCGGGTTCTCCTGATTTCCCGTCTTGTCTTTTTACTGTTGAACAGCTTATTATTAGTAAAATTGTTAAAATTGAGATTATTTTTTCATAATTATTTGTTTTTTGTTATTCCAATAATGACACCAAAATTTCCATCTGTTTGTATCCAATTTTCTTCTGGAAGATAAGTTCGAGATACAAAACCATCCAAATATAGTGCGTTTTTACAACCTAATGCTTTAAAAAAAGATGCAAAATCATAAAAGTTGATTTCTTTTTTTGACATTGCAAAGATAATTTCTCCATTATCTAAAATGCCAACACCATTTCTAATATTTAGATTTTGTGAATCTTTTTTAAATGCATCATGAATTTTTGAGTCAATTACAAGTATTGGTTCAGATTGCGTTGCATATTGTATAGTTGCATTATTTTTGAAATTTTCAGTAGTGCAAATTATTCCCTTTTTGTCATTGGTAATATAAAAAACACCATTAGGTTTTAGATAGAAATTGCCTTTTCCTTCAATTGTATCTAATTGATTTTTTACTTCAAAATTTTCTATATACAAACCTTGTGGTGAATAGTCTTTTTTATACATTCCACCATTTGTAGCAAATAGTAATTCTTCATTTTTTTGACTTAGCCAATCTTTTAAATTGCCAATACTTTTAAAATTTATAGCATAATCGCTTTTCCAATAAAACTTAATTTCCTTTTCTTTTAAGTTAACTTTGTAAGTAACAAATTTTTCGTTTTGATTGAATTTTTGAAATAAAATAAATCCGCTTGAAGCAATTGCAACTAGTAATAGTAGAAATATGATTTTATTTTTTTTAAGGAATTTCATTAAATAAATGCATTGCAATAAGCTTATCCTTAATAAAAAATAGTTCAATTTTATGTCCGAAACTATTTTTTGCTACATATTTATTATTGACATCTTTTATTTTTTCAGGATATTCCATTAAGTATTTATCACCATAGAATTCCCATTCTAAGATTTCTACATTTTTTGATTTTATGAGAGTATCTGGTTCTTTGTAAATGGAAATAGCTAACTCTTTATTTATACCTAGCTTTATTTTATTATTTGATTCGAAAAAAGTTTTATCAATTTCATTCGCATTAAGTGCAAACGCATTAATATGGTTTCTTTTTTCTTCAAGCGTAGCAATATCAGTAAATGAGGTTAAATTAATTTTATGGAGAACTTCATTTGGAATATTATAATTGTAAAACAGTAAAGTATTGATTCTATGATAATCGGTGTATAACTCAATAATTAATACTTGGTTTGAATTTGTATTTTTAAACCAAACTTGGTCTTGTGATGAAAGTTTTCCTATTTTACTGCTAAAATCATATTTTTTTAAGATTTCATCTGAAATAGGAAATTCATCAACTACAATTGTATTTAAATTTGCAATAGGATTTTCTATTTGTTCTTCCAAATCAATTTTCTCTTTTGGTTCTTTTTTACAAGACCAAAAACTGATTATAATTAATAGGAATACAATGTTATTTTTCATCTTACAAAAGAGGTTTGCAACTCATAACTTTAGGTTGTTCGACACCCATTAATTTTAAAATAGTAGGTGCAATATCTCCTAAAACTCCATCCTGAATTGCTTTTAAATCCTTATCAATTAAAATTAAAGGTACTGGATTTGTAGTGTGTGCAGTATTCGGACTCCCATCAGGATTTATCATGGTTTCACAATTTCCATGATCGGCAATTAGAAGTGTTGTGTAACCATTTTCTAAGGCAGTTTCAACCACTTCTTTTACACAAACATCAACAGCTTCACAAGCTTTTATTGCAGCTTGCATATCTCCAGTATGACCAACCATGTCACCATTGGCAAAATTTAAGCATACAAAATCAACTTCTCCTTTTTTAAGTACAGGAACTAATGCGTCTTTTAGTTCGAAAGCGCTCATTTCAGGTTGTAAATCGTAAGTAGCTACTTTTGGAGAGTTTTTTAATATTCTTGATTCTCCTATAAATGGTTCTTCTCTTCCTCCAGAAAAAAAGAAAGTTACATGAGGGGTATTTTTCAGTTTCGGCAATACGAATTTGTTTTTTACCTGCTTTTTCTATAACTTCTCCAAGTGTTTCAGTAATATTGTCTTTGTCATAAATTACATGAACATTTGAATAGGTTTCGTCATAATTTGTCATCGTAACATAGTACAAATTCAATTTATGCATATTTTGTTCATGAAAATCTTTTTGCGACAAAGCTTCGGTTAATTCTCGACCTCTATCGGTTCTAAAATTGAAGAAAACAACTACATCATCTTCTTTAATAATTGCTAATGGGTTTTCGTTTGCATCAGTAATAGTTATTGGTTCAATAAATTCATCGGTTATATTATTTGCATAACTTTCTAAAATACTTAGTGAACCTTTTTGATTTAGTTCCAATGCCATTAACAACTAAATCATAAGCTAATTTAACGCGTTCCCATCGTTTGTCTCTGTCCATTGCATAATATCTACCAATTATTGAAGCTAACTTTGCATTTGTTTTAACCAAATAATTTTCTAAATCTTCGATGTATTTTACTCCCGATTTTGGATCAACATCTCTACCATCTGTAAAGGCATGAACAAACATATTTTGAACTCCTGCTTCTTGGGCTACATCAATTAATCCTCTTAAATGAGAAGTGTGACTATGCACTCCACCATCTGAAACTAAGCCTAAAAAATGAACCGCTTTGTTATTCTTTTTAGCATAATCAAAAGCATCCATTAATGGTTTTTCTTGATTCATGGTTGTATTGGCTACAGCCAAATTTATTTTCGCTAAATCTTGGTAAACGATTCTTCCAGCTCCAAGATTCATGTGTCCTACTTCGCTATTTCCCATTTGTCCTTCTGGTAAACCTACATTTAAACCATCTGTACGAAGTTGAGCGCTAGGATATTTGGTATATAAACTATCTATAAAAGGAGTGTTTGCATTATCAATTGCAGAAACTTTTGGATCGGGAGATTTACCCCAACCATCTAATATCATTAAAATTACTTTCTTGTTCATTTTCTTGTGTTTGTACAAATATAGACATTTGATAAATTTACTTTGGAAAAAAGAAAGTCAATTTGATATAAAAATGCGAAAACGATTTAGTGGTTATAAAGTTGATTATCCTTCTTTAATAAGTTTTTTGCCTGATTGTAATCAATAAAATATCGAATACTAATAGATAAAACGTGATTTAAGTTGTCATTAAATAAACTATCAAAATTATTACTAAAGTTTTTATCAATATCTCTTGAAAAATTAGCAGCATTATTGCGATATAACACTGTTGCTTGACTACCAGGAGCAAACCACCAAGAATAGGATAAATCTAAATTCCAAGTGTTGAAAGCTGAATTTTTATTTTCTGAATAACTAGTATTTTCAAGAAGTCTTCCATTTTCGAGTAGCGTATAAAAAGCATTGTTTTCTGCAAATGACCAATAGTGTCTAACCGATAAATTAAAATTCATGTTACTGTTTATAGAAAATTTACTCGTAAGAGAATTATTAATGGTATTTCTATTTCTTTGGGCCATAATAATTTCATCAGAAGATTCTATATAATCAACCCAACCAATGTTGTTTTTCTGTATAAAAGGATTAATTCCATATATTAAAGAGAATTTATCACTAAAACGATACCTAGGTCTTACACTAAAACCAAAATTTGTTCTTCCATCTTGGTTAAATTCACCATAATCAATATTCAAATCTAAAGCAAATTTATAATTATAATTAGAAGAGAAAGCAGACCAAAAACCTATAAATTCTGGAGTTATAAGGACTTTTTCGTCAAATCTAGGTTCATAATAATCATATCTTTCTAGTGGTTTTACATTAAAACCAGCTCCTATATAATGATTGTCTTTTGTAGTAGAGTTTATACTTACATTGAAATTGTTTTCTTGAACTTCATTTGTAGTGTTATTAAACTCAAAATAAGAACTAAAACCTATATTGAAACTGTTAAAAGTTTTAGTAGGGTTCAATATTCTATAACTAGCATTTCCAAAAAACTATAATAATTAGTTTGAAAATTAATTCCTAAATCATTATTGTCATACTCTTTCGAAATATATTCTCCACCAATACCATATCGATATTTTCCAGAAGTTTCTGCTAAAGCAAGAAAAGAACTAATACCATTTTTATTTTTTCCATCGTAAACTGCACTCATATTAGTTCTTCCCGAAAGATTGTACGTGTTCTTTTTTGTATTCAAATCGAAAACTAGACCTGTAACATTAGCATCTCTATAACTACCATTTCGAGTAACGTTTGTGTTTTATAAAGGTAACTGAAGAATTTTGATTAAATCTTTTGGTCAAAAAACGATAACATTATAGTTAGTTAATGGAGAAACTATTTCATCCCTAGTATTTCCGTTTGAGGTGTTTTTTATTTTCAATCTTGTTTCTTCTGTTATGGCATTAAGAAAGCCAATTCCTAAGCCATCATTGTTTCTGCCAGAGACTTTCATGGCATTTAAAAGATTAGTAGCGCTTAAATTTTCTTCAATAATTTCATCATCATTTAATTTTGGAAAAAATATTGGTGCAGCACCTATTCTTCTGGAGTATAATAGATTTCCTTTGTTAAATAAGTCTGTTCCTTCTGTAAAAAAAGGTCGGTTTTCATTAAATTGTTGTTCAAATGGGCCTAAGTTTAGTTCAACATTATCAAATTTGGTTTGACCAAAATCGGGAATCAAAATGGCATCCAAGGTAAAAGCATCGTTTATTCCATATTTTATGTCTAAACCACCTTTTGAGTAAAAGTTGTTTCTTGTTTATTGGAATTCAAATAGCTTGAAGTGTAAGGAATTAAGAATAAACGAACAGGAGGTTTTATGTTTTGAATGCCAGTTAATACACCAGCTTGTTGAGAAAAATTACGAATTCTATTGTCTATAGGAGACCAAGTATATTTTTGCCTTGTTCTTCTAACTTCTCTGAAAAAATTAATTCCCCATGTTTGTATTACAGAACTTGGAAAACGCAAAGCTGCGTAAGGAATTTTCATTTCTACCACCCAACCATATTCTGTTATTTTAACTTTACTATCCCATATAGCATTCCATGAAGCATCTTCACCATCACTTTCAGTATAATTAACATCTACTTGACCATTTGCAGCAGTTACTATAAATTGGAAATCTTGTTGACCGTCATTATAACCATTAATAAAAACACCAAATAAGTCAGCTGTTCCTGTATTATCTCTTTCGGTAATTTCTTTTAAAATTTTGTCAGTTTCATTGTCATATAATGTCGCACCTATATATATAGCATCATCATTATATAAAATTTTTACTTCTGTTCTAAGTTCCTTAGGTTCTAGATTTCCATTGTCTGGTTCAAAAGTATAAAAGTTTTTTGCAGGCTGAACACTTGACCAATCTTCTTCATTAAGTTGGGCATCAATTGAGATTACTGATGTTATTTTTTCTGTTTTAACAATTTTTTTGTCTTTTTTTGGAGAAAAATTGTCCTGCGAAAATATTTTTTTGAAAATAAGAGCAATAAAACACAAAAAATGTAGTTATAATTCATGAAAAGCTTTTTACAAATTTAGGATTATTCATTTTTGATGGAAACAAATTATAAAATCTTTAACTTTTAGCTAAAAATCGACAAAATGCATTTTTTTCGACAAAAAAGCACAAAAAAAGTTTGTTTCGTATTGATTTTTAAATATATTTGTAATCCCAAATCAACCGAATAACTATAAAAACGACTATGAATTACAAATTTTTTAACCCTTTTTGCCCTAAGTTTATTTTGTTTAAGCTTCACTTCATTAAATAATGTTGCTGTTGAAACTGTAATTAAAGAAAATAAAATTACCGATCCAAAGTTATTAGCTGCTAATGCAAAAAAGTATTAGAAACTAAATGTAAAACGTTTTATAAAACTATTGAGACTAACAATTATGCTTTGCCTAATTATGAAAGTTTTTCTAAAGCATTTGAAGGATATAACGAGTTAAAAAACCAAGGCATAATTGAAAAAGAATTTTTAACTATTGTAGATTTTAGTTTAGCATCTAATGAAAATAGAATGTGGGTTATTGATATGAGTACTAAACAAATCGTATTTCAATCATTAGTAGCTCATGGTAGAAATTCTGGTGAATTATTTGCAACTGAATTTTCTAATAAATCTGAATCTTATCAAAGTAGTTTAGGATTTTATGCTACTGGAGAAACTTACATAGGAAAACATGGATATTCTTTACGTTTAGATGGTTTAGAATATGGGATTAATGATAAAGCTAGAGAAAGAGCTGTTGTTATTCATGGTGCTGATTATGTTTCTGATGAATTTGTAAAAAATAATGGACGTTTAGGGAGAAGCCAAGGTTGTCCAGCTGTTCCAAATGAAGTTTCCAAAGAATTAATTGAATTGATAAAAGATAAATCATGTTTATTTATCTATCATCCTTCAAGAAGTTATATCACTAAATCTAAATTAATCTCTTAAAGAAGTATATAATTTTTTGGTCAAGATTATAAAATATCTTTCTCTAAATTGTAAGCCATTTTTATCTGACCAATTTGTCCAATATAAAAGATAAACATTAACATTGTTTTTAATAGAAACAGTTTTAATGTTTTTTTTATTTATAATAGTATCAATTTCTCCTCTTGTCCAACTTTTATCTTCATGTTGTAAAATTTTATCTGCCAATTCTAGAGGATTTTCAACTCTAACGCAACCCGAACTTAAAGCTCTATATTCTCTAGAAAAATAATCTCTATGATTAGTGTCATGTAAATAAACGGAATGTCTGTTAGGAAAATTAAATTTCACAAGACCTAAGGAGTTATTGTATCCTGAAACTTGAACATAACGATAAGATTTTGAATTTTCAGGATCCCAATTTTCTGGAGTAACTGTATTTCCTGAAGAATCATAAATAGTCATTCTAGTTTTTGTAAAATACTCTAGATTCTTTTTTGCAGAAGGAGTTAGATCTTCTTTTATTATGGTAGGAGGAACAGTCCAAGTAGGATTAAATACTAAATTTGATAATTTAGAAATTATAATTGGTGTTTTTCTTTTTGGAGTTCCTACTACAATATTGTGATTTGCTATAGTATCCTTTTTATTTATATATACAATATTATAATTAGGTAAATTTACTAATAAATAATCTTCTCCAAAATCTCTTGGAAACCATTTCCATCTTTCGAGATTAGCAATAATTTGTTTTCGTCTTTCGTCTTTTGAAAAATTTAATGCTTTTATAGTTCCTTTTCCTATAACACCGTCGGGTGTTAGTCCATGTCTAGATTGAAATTTTTTAATTGCATTAAATGTAACAACATCATATAATGGAGTTGTAACACTATCTTTTCTTGTGTAATCTTTCCAGTAGGCTAATTTCTTTTTTATTGAAATAATTTCTTTAGTAGAATCATTCAAAATAATTTTATCTTTTATTTGGGTGTCATCAAATTTATATTTTGGATACTTATCAATAATTTCAAGACTTTCTTTTATCTTATTATAAACAAAATGTTGTGGTTTTAATTCGTTAAATGTAGTAGCTACTGTCTTAGATTTGATTGCTTTTTCTAAAAAAGTTGATAGCGCAATAGATTTTGATTTTAAATCCCAATCAGAATATAAATTTTTAGGATTTAATTTCCCTTTATAGAGATGTAAAGCCAGCGTTTCATATGTTTTAGTTAACAAAATATCATAATTTATAATTTCATTATCACTTAATAAATCTCTTTTTTTCTCTAATTTAAGTATAGTGTCTAAATTATAATCGGTTGGTTCTAAACCATCTTTGTAACAATTCTTTATTTCATTAATTAAATCGGTTCTATTTTCTAAGTTGTACCAAATTTCTAAATTATTAAGTTTGGCATAATATAACTTTATACTGTCTTTAATAATTCTAAATGTTCTGGTAAAAGAGGTCTTACAATTTCTTTAGTAACCGAATTTTTAATTAAACTATTATCAATTACTTCTTTTTTAGGCTTGTCTTTACAAGCTAATAAAAGAACAGTTAATAGAATGTACAGTATTTTTTTTATCATAAAGGTTTAACAATTTTAAATTTAAGTCTAAAAGTAATATTTTAATAATATGTTGTTTATAGTTTATACATTGCAAAAATAACTCCATTTTTAATTTGTGTGCTCATTATAAATAGTGATTTTAGCATCAAATTTTATTTAATTAAATAATAGTTTTTTTTTACAT
>JAAURU010000291.1 GCA_012032075.1 Flavobacterium sp. | reverse complement strand
TATTTTTTGTTTATTGAAATGTAAAAATATTTTACATATCCACATAGATTATTTTGAATTACTTAGAGGGTCTTTTTTAGAAAAATTTTGAATTTTTAATCATGGCGTTTTGATTATTTAAACTAATAGAGAACAAAGTTACTTTATACAAAATATTTCATTAAGGTATTTAATATTTTACTAAATTTGAATGTACCAATACAAAAGCTATGAACCAAAAAACCATCCTTTCCATAAACACATCTTGTTCAGAGAAATTCAACAACTTTACATCCACTGAAAAAGGAGGCTTTTGTAATGCTTGTCAAAAAGAAGTAATAGATTTTAGAAATTGGACAGATAAGGAGGTTCATAATCATTTCAAAAGCACTACGCAAAATACTTGCGGTTATTTTCGTAAAGAACAAATCAAGACTTATGATAATGATTCAACTCATTTAAAAACAAATAGATATAAATTATTTAACATTGGTTTAGCTAGTGTTTCTTTACTTTCTTTATTATCTTTTAATACTGCTTTTGGACAGACCAAAGCAAAACCAACAACGATTCAAACTGAAACTAAAAATAAAGAAAAACAATTAGAAAATCAATCAGAAGGAATTATTGTAAAAGGAATAATTTCAGATGAACTTGGTCCTCTAGCAGGTGCTAATGTTGCTTTGAAAAATTCAACTATTAGTGTAACTACTAATTTTGATGGAGAATTTATTTTCCCTCAACCTTTAGTAAAAGAATCAACTTTAATTGTAAGTTTTATAGGTTACAATAGAGAAGAATTTAAGGTTTCTGAGAACAATAATATTGTTATGAAAATGGAACTAACCTCATGTGTTTTGATGGGAGAAGTTTCAGTAAATAAGGTTTATCATTCAAAACCAACATTTGTTCAAAGAGTAAAGAATTGGTTTAAGAATGAATAAAAAACTACTATTCATTTTTCTAGGGTTTCTTAGTTTACCAATGCTTGCTCAAAAAGCTGATTTTGCATCCATGAATTTTAAAAAAGCTGATGCAGTTGCTAAGCAGTATAAAGGTGCAAGTTTAGAAAGTTTGCCCGTTTTATCCTATAATTTAACTAACACATTAACTACAGATGTAGAAAAATATAGAGCCATATATCTTTGGGTATGTACTAATATTGAAAACGATTACTATGCTTATGTTAAAAACAAAAGTGCTCGGAATCGATTCGCAAAAGACAGCCTTAAATTAGCAATTTGGAATAAAGATTTTACCAAAAAAACATTCAAAAAGTTATTAAAGGAGAAAAAAACTATTTGCACAGGTTATGCTTATTTAATTAAAGAATTAGCTAATTTAGCCGACATAAAATGTGAAATTATTGACGGGTACGGTCGTATTGGTAATGATAATATTGGAAAATTGAGCATGTTGAATCATTCATGGAACGCAGTCCAACTCAATAATAAATGGTATTTATGTGATGCAACTTGGTCAAGTGGCATTTATGACTTGAATACTTATGAATTCGAATTTGACTATAATGATGGTTATTTTTTAACAGATCCAAACTTATTCGTAAAAAATCATTATCCTATAAATACTAAATGGATACTAACAGAAACAATAATTCCAATTACCGATTTTTTAAACGGATCAATCGTTTATGCTGATGCTTTTAAAAAAGATATCATTCCTTTTCAACCAGAAAGTCTTGAAATCAAGGCGAAGCTCAATCAAGAAATCATTTTTTTACTCATGGAAAAGCATCCTGTTGATATTAAAAATATTAATCTTGAGGTTAGCTCTGGAAAATATAAAAATGTTTCTAAACCAATAATAAACCGAACTAAAGAAGGATTTTTAGAAGTAAAACACAAATTTGAAAATAGAGGTACTTATGATTTTCATATAAAGCTAAATGATGATTATTTAGTTACTTACATTATTAAAGTAAAAAAGAAATAAGTAAGATTTAATTAAGTTCATTTATAGTTAATACCAAAAAACCTATATTTGCGTATTATATACACTTTATGATGCCTGAAAACTTTCAAAATATTAAAATTGCTGTAGATGCAGTAGTTTTTGGTTACCAAAAATCCAATTTATATATCTTACTAATCCAACAAAAATTCGGAAGTCACAATTCGTATTGGGCTTTGCCTGGTGGTTTGGTACAAGAAGACGAAGCTTTAATTGATGCTGTAAAAAGAGAATTAAAAGAAGAAACCAATGTCACGGTTAATTACTTGGAACAACTATACACATTTGGAGACGATATTTCCAGAGACTCTAGAAATAGAGTGATTTCGGTTGCTTATTTTGGTTTGGTTGACCCAAAAAAACTCACTTTAATTGCAGATACTGATGCAGATCATGTAGCTTGGGTAAAAATCAATGAAGTGCCTAATTTAGCTTTCGACCATAATGAAATGATTACTAAAGCGCTTGAAAGACTAAAAATAAATTGATTTACCAACCTATTGGCTTTGATTTATTACCAGAAAAATTCCTTTTTTCTGATTTAGAGAATTTATATACAACTATTTTAGATAAAGAAATTGACCGAAGAAATTTTAGAAAGAAAATGATGAGTTTTGGTATTATTGAAGAAACAGAAGAGTTTTCTAATAAAAAAGGTGGACGACCAGCAAAACTTTATAATTTCAAAATGGCTGAATATCAAAGACTTGAAAAAGAAGGGTTTCACTTCGAAATTAAATTTGCGTAATTTTTACACAAAAAAATTTTGTCATTCAAAAAATTAAATATACATTTGTGTAATAATAACACAAAATAAAAATTATGATACTAAATTTAGATACTAACTTCAGTCCGTTAGGAAAAGAAAACACCATTGAATTTCAAAGTTTTATTTTTTATGGAGGAGAACCTCATATTAAAATCGCAGCCAATTTCGATACTACGCAAACAGTTTGCGTCACACATAGATTAAATTCTTTCAATCATTTGGGCTTGTTTTGTCTAGCTATCGATGCGTTGAGAAGAATGGGCGTAAAAACAATTGAGGCTTTTATTCCTTACTTTCCGGCAGCAAGACAAGATCGTGTTATGATTCCAGGTGAACCGTTATCTGTAAAAGTTTACGCAGATATCATCAATAGTTTGAATTTGAATAAAATCCATGTATTCGATCCGCATTCAGAAGTAACACCAGCTTTATTAAATAATTGCGAAGTAATTACCAATTACGAGTTCATTCAAGATGTAATTAAAAAGATTGGAAACGAAGTTTTATTAATTTCACCAGATGGAGGAGCTTTAAAGAAAATCTACAAAGTATCGGAATATTTAGGAGGCGTTGAGGTAATAGAATGTAGTAAAAGTAGAGATGTAAAAACAGGAAAATTATCAGGTTTCAAAGTCTATTCAGAAGATTTACAAGGCAAAGATTGTTTAATTGTAGATGATATTTGCGATGGTGGAGGCACTTTCATTGGCTTAGCCGAAGAACTAAAAAACAAAAACGCTGGTAACTTATACTTAGCAGTAAGTCACGGTATTTTCAACAAAGGCTTTGAAAGTTTAAATGTGTTTAAAAAGATTTTTACCACAAACTCTTTTAAAGATTTTGAGAATGAGAAGGTGGAAACTATAAAAATTACGATATGATTTTAGAAGCAGCAATAGGAGACGCTTATGGAGCAGGTTTTGAGTTTCAAGAAATGAATTATATTGAAAAGTATAACGATTTAACTCAATATCACAAACACGGAATGTACACAGAAATCTATAAAAGATATACAGATGATACGCAAATGTCAATCGCTATAGCCGAATTACTTTTAGAAGAAGACAACTGGACATCAGAAAAAGTGGCCAATAAATTTGTAACTGCTTTTCACAGAGATAAAAGAAGAGGTTATTCTGATAGAGTTTACAATGCTTTGGATGCCAGTAAAAATGGAGCAGATTTTATTCGAATAATAAATAATCAAAGTGGTGGAAATGGTTCAGCCATGCGAGCTTATTCAATAGGATACATAAAAGACATTCAAAAATTACTTTCTTTTTGTGAAACCCAAGCAAAAGTGTCGCATGATACTATTGAAGGAATTCAATGTGCCAAACGAATAGCATTAGCAGTTCATTTTTATAGATATGATTTAGATAAAAAAACCGATTTAATCACTTTTATAAACGAAACTTTAGGAGAAAATGAAATATATGAAGTCACTTCTCCTATCGATATGCACGGTTACCCAACCACAAAAGCAGTTATAAAAATAGTATCAGTAGCTACTTCAATGAAAGATTGTTTAAAATATTGTATTGATTTTGGAGGTGACACAGATACAGTTGCTGAATTATGCATGGCAATTTTAAGTCAGAAGAAAGAATGCGATAAAGCCTTACCTTCTTTCTTGTTAGAAGAATTAGAAAATGGAGCTTTTGGTAAAAAATATCTAAAGAAATTAGATGTAAAGTTAGAAGAGAAGTTTAGTATAAAGTAACAGATATCATTTGAAAGGATTAAATGAAGTAAATATGAAACTAGAATTAAAAAAATATACAGAACAAACACAAGAATGGCCAAAAGAAGGCTATCACATCATGGCTCAATATGATGAGGATAAAATAATAGTATATCAATCCTACAGAAAAGAAATCGGAGAATTTGCAGTCAAAAATCAATACTTTGGTGGAGCATTTAGTTTAGAAAGAATGATCTGGATAAAACCAAATTTCCTTTGGATGATGTATCGAAACGGTTGGGGAACAAAAGAAGGACAAGAAGTGGTTTTAGCCATACATTTAAAAAGAGAGGCTTTTGAAACGTATTTAAAAAACGCGGTTTACTCCTCTTTCAATCAAGTAGAAGGAATGACACATGAAGATTGGAAAAATGAAGTAAAATCATCCAATGTCCGATTACAATGGAATCCAGATCACATCCTTATGGAACTAAATTAGAACGAAGAGCGATACAAATTGGTTTACGAAACGAGTTTATAAAAACATTTGCAAAAGAAGATATTCTGTTAATAGAAGACATCAGCGATTTTGTTTGCCACTGAATATGAACATGTAAAAAATAACACCTTAGAAAAATTGATGATCCCAACAGAAAAATAC
>JAAURU010000290.1 GCA_012032075.1 Flavobacterium sp. | reverse complement strand
TGGGTAAGCTTTGTAGCATTGTTCATACTACAAAGCTATGTGTAATTTATTCCTCCGTAATAATAAATATTGCAGTGATTTTATTTAGACAATATAAAGATTGTAGCCTAGTTATTTATTAGCACTATTGTCGTAATAGGTATAATCTTTTTCAATTAAGCCCTTATCATTTACTGTGAGTATGCTACATATTGGCAGTTCAAATTTTGAGCCGTTGGGGGCAGTGCCTTTACTAATAAACTCAACTACAACAGCGGTATTATTTATTGGATACATTGCTACAACGCTATCTTTTATATCTGTAAAAACCTTGTTTAGCTCTGTATATTTTTGAATTGTTTGAGCCCTTGATTGTTTTACAATTGCAATACCTAAAGAAGGGTCTTTAAAATCGGTAGTATCTGCATAAAGAGCAGCCATAGCTGCCCAATCATGTGCATTAAATTTTTGAAAAAGTTGTTTTGCGGATTGTATTGCTGTACTATCAGATGTAATAGCTTGGCTTTTGTTATTTCGTTTTTTGATTGCAAGAAACAGTTAACAATAGGAATATAGTTATTGCAAAAGAATGTTAATTTTCATTTTATTTAATTTTTTAAGTTTAATTTTCTATAAGAAAAAATAGAATACAAATTTAATAAAAAATTGAATGCTTAATTGAAAATAAAGTTGGATTTTTGAAATGTAAACTTAAAGTATGGAAAATAACAATACAAAATGGTATTTATTAGCTTTTTTAGGATGTGTTTGGGGAAGTTCCTTTATTCTTATGCAGTATGGATTAAAAGGAGTAAATGCCATACAAATGGGAAGTTTGCGTATTATCTTTGCGGGTTTGTTTTAATAACTGTAGGTTTTAAACACATTGCAAAAATTCCTTTGTATAAATGGAAATATATTGTTGTTACTTCTTTATTTGGTACTTTTTTTCCTGTATATTTATTTGCAGTAGCATTGTCTAAAATAGATGGCTCAGTAAGTTCTATATTAAATTCATTAACACCTTTAAATACTTTACTTATTGGTATTTTGTTTTTGGTGTGGAGTACAAAGAAGACAAATTTTTGGGGTAATAATAGGTTTCTTAGGTTGTCTTTTGTTAGTTTTATTTAGTGATGGAGAAAATACTACTGAAAATTATTATTATGCATTACTAATTATTTTAGCTTCTTTATTTATGGCATCAATGTTAATTTAATAAAAAAATACCTTTCCGATTTGAAGCCTTTAACCATAAGTACAGGAAATTTTGTGGTTTTATTGATGCCATGCTTTACTAGTATTATATTTTTCTTGATTTTTCGCGTATGTCAACTCAAGATAAAGTAATCACATCACTTAGTTATATTGCTGTTTTAGGAATCGTTGGAACTGGATTATCTAACATATTGTTTTTTAAATTAATTCAATTGTCCTCTCCAGTTTTTGCTGCTTCGGTAACTTATATAATTCCTGTTGTTGCAATCTTACTTGGTTATTTTATAATGAATGAAAGTTTGAATTATATACAAGCAACTGGTACTTTTATCGTTTTGATAGGTGTTTATTTTTCAGGTAAAAAATAAAAGCTCCCAATTTCTTGAGAGCTTTTTAGCATTTTATACGATTTGATTATTCAAAATCTTTATCCGTAACTCCTTCATTGATTTTAACTTCAGAAGTTGTTAATTCGATTTCCATACCTACATTTAAAATGGTAGTATAAGGGAATTTAATTCCTTTAACGTCTTTGTATTCTTTAAAATAAGTTGATTGTGTCATTTTTTGACCACCTTGCTCTAGTTCTTGAGATTGCCCAACTTTTAATCCTGTTTTAGTACTGTAAAATCTGGTAGTTTTACCGGTTTTAATTGCATAAGCATCTTCTCCATTAATAGTTTCTATTCCTGAAATTGTAAGTGATTTTTCATTAAGAAGAGAAAGTTCAGGGAATGTTGTAGCTTCTCTTTGTGCTTCAATCAAATTATCACCAGTAATATTGATTTTTTGACCTTGTTGAGATATATAGCCACCATTTTCAGTTACTACATTTTTCATGTAAGTATTTCCCATTACTTTTACTTCTGATGAAGATTTTGTTTTTGTAACTTTATTTACCATTTCCATTTTTGCCCCTTGAACAGTAGCTGTTGAAAAAGTTGCTAATGTTTTAACATCTTTTAAGGCTTTTTCACCACCAATTGCATCAATGTATTTTTTTAATACTGTTTGAGCAGTTACACCAGCAGGAATTTCTTTTTTAACTTCTGGTTTTTCGGTTTTGTTGCCAAATTTATCAAAGTAGAAGATAGGTAATTTCTCTTTTTTACTCATTACTTCTAATGATGGTAGTACTTCTGATGCTTTTCCTACAATTACAACTCTGGAATTATCGGCTAAGAAATATTTTTTTGCTGCATTCCTAATGTCTTCTGCTGTAACTGCATTAATGTTCTTAATATAGTTTTCGTAGAAATCATCTGGTAAACTTTGCGTTTCTTTATTTAATGCATAACGAGCTATAGTAGCTGGTTTTTCAATTTGCATTACAAAGTTACCTACATATTTAGCTTTGGCATTTCTTAATTCTTCTTCTGTAACTAAATCAGTTCTAATTTTCTTTAATTCGTTGAAAATCTCTACTACTGAACTATCTGTAACGGCATTTCTAACAGCTGCACCAGCTCTAAATTTGTAAATATTCTTTCCAGAACCAATACTAGAATATGAACCGTATGTCCATCCATGAGCTTCTCTTAAGTTTAGGAATAACCTTCCTTCACCACCACCACCAAGAATTTGGTTTGCTAAAATTGTAGCAAAATAATCTTTATCGGTCATTTTTAATTTTGAAAGATTCACTACTGCAATTTCAGATTGAACGGCATTTGGTGTATCTATAAAATTAATTTGACTGTATTGAACGTCTAATGGATCTGAATAAGTTAAAGCAGGAGCTTTAGCTTTTTTCCAATTTCCAAATAGTTTCTCAACTTCTTTTTTAGTCTCTTTTACATTAACATCACCTACAATTACTAAATAAGCATTTCCAGGTACAAAATAAGTGTTGTAATTTAATTTAACATCGGCTAAACTAATATTTTTTAGTGTTTCTTCTGTTATAAATTCTCCATTGTAATGATTCTTGCCATAAGTAAGAGCATCTTCAACTCTTCTTGCAATTGCTGTAACACTTTTTTCATCTGCTTTTAAACCTTCGATTGTTTTGGCAACTTCTTTATCAAATTCTTCTTGAACAAATAATGGGTTTAAAGCTCCATCTGCCATTAATTCTAATAATCTTTTAGAATATCTTGAAAGTCCATTTGCAGAAGCACCTTCACTCCAAAAATTAATATTAGCTCCTAAGAAATCAATCTCTTCGTTAAAAGAATCTTTAGGAATATTTGTTGTTCCATTACCTATCATGCTACTTAAAATTGTAGAAACTCCTTTTTTATCTCCTTCAGCATAAGGAGTATTATCTAAAGTTAAAGTATAAGAAACTCTAGGTAATTTATGATTTTCAACGATTAAAACTTTTAAACCATTTTTAAGTGTGAAACTTTCTGGTTTATTTATGTTTATAGAAGGAGCAGGTCCTGGTTTTGGCTGTGGTCTATCTTGTGCTTGCATTGTTATTGTTAGAAATAAACTTGCTGCTATATATAGTATTTTTTTCATTTTCAATGTTATTTTTGAGTTTTATCTTTAGCAGGTATATAATCTAAAATCATTCTTTGGTTAGCATTCAAATATTTTTGGCTACATCTCTAATTTCTTCTCTTGTAATGGAGCGGTAAATTTCAATTTCAGTGTTGATTAAATTAATATCACCATACAATAAATAATATGTAGCTAAATTATCAGCAATTCCTTCTACACTAGCATTACTATTTACATATTGATTTTCAAATTTGTTTTGTAATTTTTGATAATCATTTTCAGAGATTAATTGGGTTTGAACTTTAACAATTTCTTCATCAATTTCTTTAATTAAATCATCTGCTGTTTTACCTTGCATTGGAATTCCATAAATCAAATACATGCCATAATCTTCCTGACTGTTGTTAAAAGCTCCAACTTGTAAAGCCATTTTCTTGTCGTCAACTAATTTTTTGTACAACTTAGAACTTTTACCATCTGATAAATAAGAAGAAACCATATCTAAAGCTCTTGCTTCTCTAGTTTTCATAGAAGGTGTTCTGTAGGTTGCAAGAACCATTGGTAATTGAACATTTGGATCTTCCCAAGTTGTTCTAAATTCTTTAGTGATTGGTTCTTCTGTGTATGTTTTACGTTCTACTGCTGGACCTTTTTTTATTGGTCCAAAATATTTTTCAATCCATTTTTTGCACTGTCTTTGTCAAATTGCCCTGCAACTACAAGAACTGCATTGTTAGGAATGTAAAACTTTTTATTAAATGCTTGAAATTCTTCAAGTGTTGCAGCATCTAAATGTTCCATTTCTCCAATGGTTGTCCAACGGTAAGGATGAACTTTAAACATATTTTGTTTTACAGCTTTAAATATATTTCCGTAAGGTTGATTGTCAACGCGTAGTCTTTTTTCTTCTTTTACAACTTCATTTTGAGTGTCAACTCCTATTTGATTAATTACAGGGTGCATTAATCGTTCTGATTCCATCCATAAAGCTAATTCTAAATTGTTTGAAGGAAAAACTTCATAGTAATAAGTTCTATCATCTGTAGTGTTTGCATTATTGTTACCACCATTTGCAGTTACTAATTTAAACCATTCTCCACGCTCAATATTTTTAGTTCCTTCAAATAAAAGGTGTTCGAAGAAGTGTGCAAAACCAGTTCTATTTGGTTGTTCGTCTTTTGCTCCTACATGATACATTACCGATGTAATTACAACTGGAGCAGAATTATCTTGATGAAGCACAACATGAAGCCCGTTTGCTAAATCATATTCGTCAAATGTTACTTTTTGGGCGTAAGTTGAACCACCCAATAGAAGTGCAGTACTCAATGCCATTAAAGATTTTTTCATAAAGTTAATATTTGAATTATTTTTATACTATGAGTCGTAGCTTTTATTATTTTGTTACAATGCACTAAGTGTTT
>JAAURU010000289.1 GCA_012032075.1 Flavobacterium sp. | reverse complement strand
AAACATTAATACTTATTAGGTATTAAGTAGTGTACCAAGTACCATTTCTATCATCACATTCACTTTTACATTCCCTTTCAGTATAACCAAAACGAACAAGTGTTTGATCACATAAAACTCTACCTCCTACAACACATTTAAATCTAGTAGAATCAGGATCAATTACTTCTTTTAAACCTGCAAGAACATTTTTTTGTTTTTCTTTAGAAAGAATAAATTTCTTAAATAATAAATTGTTTTCATTTTTTGTTTATTAAATTATAGAAAACAAAACTATAAAAACTAATCATATTTGGTTTCACCCATTTTGGGTGATTTTTTAATAATTTGATGATGAAAAAAATAAGGTAGTGAAGATTCGATTAGTTACCTAAAACCTTTGTAAAAGTTTGAACTTTGACAAAGGTTTTATTATATACTACTTAACCTTCAAAGGATAAGCCGTTTCTTTTTTACATTCATTCATTACAATACTACTATGATATTGACCAATATTTGGAATATTAGAAATCACATCCACTACAAAATCATTATAACTTCTAATATCGTGAGCTACAATTTTAAGCATGTAATCGTAATTTCCAGATAGGCTAATAACATCTAAAACCTGTGGAATTGGTGTAATTCGTCTTTCAAATTCGTCTAACGCTTCTTTCGATTGTTCTTTCAAGGTAATGTTACAATATACAACGATTTCAACACCAATTTTGAATCGGTCAACCAAGGCAACGTATTTCTTAATTACACCATTACGTTCTAAATTTTTGATTCGTTCATAAGTTGGAGTAAACGAAAGTCCTATTTTTTCACCAATATCTTTTACAGAAATAGTAGAATCATTTTGTAAAATTTCTAATATTAATTGGTCTTTAGTATCTAACTGGTCTTTCATTTTCTGTATTATCTTTTATATTGCAAATAATCTTGTAGCATAATCGTTGCTGCAATTTCATCTATTAAAGCTTTGTTTTTTCTTTGATTTTTCTTCAATCCACTATCAATCATCGTTTGAAAAGCCATTTTTGAAGTAAAGCGCTCATCTACTCTATCCAATGCCATTTCAGGAAATTCTTTTTGGAACACTTTAATGAATTTCTCAATAATAGCAGCACTTTCAGAAGGAGTTCCATCCATTTGTTTGGGTTCACCAATAATTACTTTTTCAACTTTTTCTTTCGAAAAGTACTCTTTTAAGAAAACAACTAAAGTATCAGAAGCAATTGTGGTTAAACCAGAAGCAATAATTTGCATTTCATCAGTTACTGCAATTCCTGTTCGTTTTAAACCATAATCAATGGAAAGTATTCTGGGCATAGTTTTGTTTTATGAAACAAAGATAAGGAAAGAAAACTTGATTAATAACTAGATAAAAATTGTAGTTACACCATTTATAAATATTATAGTTTTTTTAACCATTAAGAAATTAAGGTTCATTAAGCTTAATATAACTTAATCGCTCAATGGTTTTATTAATTTAGTCTTAATTTCCCAAAGACTAATCAATAATCACAATGGTATTAACTGATTTTAAACTATTTAAAACACAGATTTCAAAATCATCACAAATTAACCTGTGTAAATTCGTGAAAAATCTGTGTAAAATCTTTTAGTTTACCAATTTCAAAATCTTACTAGTCATTTCTCTTATTTGAGTACACAACTCGTCATTATCATTAAGTGTTTCTCCAAAAGCAGGAATCATTTCTTTGAATTTAGTTTGCCATTCGCTAGATGCGTATTTATCAGCAAAACATTTAGATAAAACTTCAATCATAACAGAAACCGATGTTGAAGCACCTGGTGAAGCTCCTAATAGAACTGCTAACGAACCATCATCATCATTCACTAATTCTGTTCCAAACTCTAAAACTCCTTTTCCGTTTTTATCTTTCTTTATTACTTGTACTCGTTTTCCTGCTGTTTCTAAAACCCAATCTTCACTTTTAGCATTTGGAAAGTAGTCGCGTAAGGCTTTCATTCTGTCTTCTTGCGATTGCATTACTTGCTCTATCAAATATTTGGTTAACGGAATATTATTTATTCCAGCTGAAAGCATTGGACGAATATTATCGGTTTTGAATGGATTTGAATAAATCAAAATAGGAACCGTTTTTTAAAAAATTTGGTAGTAAAACCAGCATAAGGACCAAAAAGCAACTCTTTTTTCCCATCAATAATTCGTGTATCTATATGAGGAACAGACATAGGTGGTGATCCCACTGTAGCTTTTCCATATACTTTTGCTTTGTGTTGTTTAATAATTTCAGGATTCATACAACGTAGCCATTGACCACTTATTGGAAATCCTCCATAACCTTCACCTTCTTCTATATTTGCTTTTTCTAATAATGGTAAAGAACCACCACCAGCTCCAATAAACACAAATGGAGTGATTGTTTTTCTAGATTTTTTAGTTTCTAAATCTCTGACTTTAATTTTCCAATTTCCGTTTTCTTGTTTTTTTAATTTTTCAACTTCTGTATTAAAATGCAAATTTATTCCTTCTTGCTCCTTTAAGTATTCGAATAATTGTCTTGTTAGTGTACCAAAATTAACATCTGTACCAATAGGCATATAAGTTGCAGCATGAACTTCATTCTTATCTCTATTATGCATCACTAAAGGCATCCACTCTTCTAAAACAGTTTCATCTGTACTAAAAATCATTCTTTTGAATAAGCTTTTTTGAGTCAAAGCTTCATGTCTTTTTCTTAAAAATTCAACATTTTCTTTTCCCCAAACAAAACTAATATGAGGAATGGAAGTAATGAAATCTTCAGGATTTTTAAGCACTTGTTTTTGGACTAAATAACTCCAAAACTGCCTTGACACTTCATACCATTCTGAAATTTTAAGTGCTTTTGAAATATCAATCGAGCCATTTTCATTTTGAGGTGTGTAATTCAATTCACAAAAAGCAGCATGACCTGTTCCAGCATTATTCCATGCATCACTGCTTTCAGAAGCCGCTTCAGAAAGTCTTTCATAGATTTCAATTTTACAAGCTGGATTTAATTCTTTTAATAGAATTCCAAGAGTTGCACTCATTATTCCAGCACCTATTAAAACGACTTCAGTCTCAAGAAATTTATTCATTTTTTGGGGTTTCAAATTCGTCATAAATTTACTGTTTTACTTGGACAGATTCAATTTATAAAAGCAAAAAAAAAGTCAAAAGATTGAAAAAATCCAATCTTTAAATATAAAGTAATTTTTCGTGAATTAAATTAGCTTTATTACAATTTTCACATCTTAAATTTATAAATTCGCAATAGAATTCAGCATTAGCAAAATAGAAATTTTAGATTTTATATCAAAAACAAGTTATTTTGTGAAACAGTTCCATTATATACAAAGTTTTATTTATTGCCTTTTGGCTTTAGGTTAAATAAATTATCTTTGCCACAAATTTATTATACAATGACACAATTACAATCTACAATAGAACAAGCTTGGGAAAATAGAGCTCTGTTACAAGAAGAAAACACACAAAAAGCCATTAGAGAAGTTATCGAATTACTAGATGCTGGTCAGTTAAGAGTTGCGCAACCTATTGAAAATGGTTGGCAAGTAAATGAATGGGTTAAAAAAGCAGTAGTTATGTATTTTCCTATTCAAAAAATGGAAACATTAGAAGCTGGTATTTTTGAATATCACGATAAAATGCTTTTAAAAAGAGGATATGCTGAAAAAGGAATTCGAGTAGTTCCAAATGCAGTAGCAAGATATGGAGCCTATATTTCAAAAGGTGTTATTTTAATGCCAAGTTATGTAAATATAGGTGCTTATGTTGATGAAGGAACCATGGTAGATACATGGGCAACTGTGGGAAGTTGTGCTCAAATAGGTAAAGATGTCCATTTATCGGGTGGTGTAGGAATTGGTGGCGTTTTAGAACCTTTACAAGCAGCACCAGTAATTATTGAAGATGGTGCTTTTATTGGTTCTCGTTGTATTGTAGTAGAAGGTGTTCGTGTAGAAAAAGAAGCTGTTTTAGGTGCGAATGTTGTTTTAACTGGTTCTACTAAAATAATTGATGTTACTGGTAATGAACCAATAGAATACAAAGGAGTTGTTCCTGCTCGTTCTGTGGTGATTCCTGGAAGTTATACTAAGAAATTTGCTGCAGGTGACTATCAAGTTCCTTGTGCTTTAATTATTGGTCAAAGAAAGCCTTCAACCGATTTAAAAACGTCTTTAAATGATGCTTTACGTGAATATAACGTTGCCGTTTAATTATAATGAAGATACTAGTTATACAAATTAAGCAACTTGGTGATGTACTTACGAGCACTGTCATTTTTGAAGCCTTAAAGCAAAAATTTCCAAGTTGTGAAATTCATTATTTAATTACTCCAAAAAGTATAGCTATAGTCGAAAATAATCCGTTTATTGATAAGCTACTGTTTTATGATGATCAAAAAAACGTAGCTTCTTTTTTCAATAGTGTTTCAAGCATTCGCAAAGAAAAATATGATGTTATTATTGACGCTTATTGTAAAACGAATGCCTCACTTTTATGTTGGTTATCTAGTGTCAAAAAAACCATTAGTTTTGATAAAACAGTAAGTCGTTTACTATGTTCCCATGTGATTGAACGTAATAAAGAGTCGTTTTCCAAAAGCTACAAAAGCTATTGAACATCGACTATTGCTTTTAGAACCACTTGGAATTCCGTTTGAAGAACGAAAACCAAAGTTATATGTTTCTGAAGTTGAAAAACAACAAGCTTTAAACACATTGAATAACATTGGTTTACAAAAAGAAGATAAAATTGTAATGATTAGTGCTTTAGGAAGTGGACTTTCTAAAACGTATCCTTTAGAATTTATGGCAAAAGTTTTAGATACCATTTGCAAAAATACTAATGCTTCATTGCTATTCAATTATATTCCAAACCAAAAAGAAGATGTTTTAAAGTTATACAACCTCTGTAAACCCGAAACAAAAACCAAATTAAAATTGATTTCTATGCGAAAAATCTGCGTGATTTTTCGCTATAGTTACGTATTGTAAAGCGGTTATAGGCAATGAAGGTGGTGCAATAAATATGGCAAAGGCATTAGACATTCCAACATTTGCTAT
>JAAURU010000288.1 GCA_012032075.1 Flavobacterium sp. | reverse complement strand
ATCATTTATTACTTTAACTGCCTGTAATAAAGATGACAATACAGAAACCCCACAAGACCAATTACCACCAATTACTCAAACAGGTGCGAACACTGCGGGTTGTATTATTAATGGTAAAGTTTTAATTCCTAAAAATGGTAGCCAAGCAATTGGTGGTCCACCTATTTATGGTTTAAATCTTGTAGGTGGTAATAATTTTAATGAGCCTATTATTGGCGATGATTACTTGCAACTAGAAATAGCTAATAAAAAAGACCCAAACTCAGCAGGAATAGTTTTATGGATTAAAGATATGCAACAAGGAATTGGCAACTATCCTATTAATCAATCTAACGGAGAATTGTACGTAGATGGACCTAATAACAATCAAGTTATTGCTGGAATAAAAGAAAATGGAGTTCAGAAAACATATTGGTCTGGTAATAATGCAGGAACAATAACAATAACACGATTTGACTATTTTAATGGTATCTATTCAGGAATATTTAGTTTTACATTATACAACAAAGACAATCCCTCAGAAACAATTCAAGTTACTGATGGAAGATTTGATATAAATGTTGCAACACTAAATCAATAAAAAATGAGGAAAATCTATTTATTTCTGTTGTTAATTTCCTTTGTAAGCTACTCACAGCAAAAAAAAGATTGGTTTTTTGGATTAGAAATAGGCAATAACACCATTACCAGCAGTAATTTATCGAATAAAAATTCTTTACAAGGAGGTTTTGTGGCAGAATACTATTTTGCAAAACATTGGATTGCAACTGCAAGATTAAAATATTTTGAAACAGGTGTTACTACAAAATCCGAAACAGAGTATTTTGAAGGAGCAGTAATTTCTATACCTCTAAATTTAAAGTGGGAATATAAAATAACAAATAAATTTAAAGGTAATTTATTTACAGGAATCGCCTTAAATAAAGAGGTTAAAAGCAATTTTTATTATCCTGTAAATGAAAAAATAGATTATTCTACATTTTTTGGTTCTTTTAACGCTGGTGTTGGATTAACTTACTTTTTAAACAGTAAAACAGCTATTTTCATTAACCCCGCTCCGCAAAGTCTCCTGAGTGTGCTGTGAATGAATAATACCTTCGAGGGTTATTCAATGCTGTATAAAAGATGGTAGTAGGTCTGCCGCAATCGTTGTGCAAGCGAGGGTTGCAAACCACCTCTCGGTGCTTTGATAGTAATTGATAGGTATTGAACGGAAAGAGGAAAAGGCTCAATAGATGAGTCAGGTGTGAATAAGAGAGTTGAACGTAAGTGAACCTTTGAAGAAGTTGTGTGATAGCGTTACACTTTGTCAAAAGCCTATTTTTCGGAGAACAGGTTATAATTATAGCGGGAACTTGCTTACTGGCTATAAGGCAAACGCAGTTGAGAAGGCAAGAATCTTATTTAGGCTTTTATATGGAACTCAGGAAATCCTTATAGAATGGTAATGAACGGTACTACTCACAAAGTTTATAGTATCAAAGCCAATAAGGATGGCGGATGGTGTTGTAGTAGTGAAGAAACCCTTGTAATGAGAGTGGAGCGAAGAACATCAATCATACAGTTGTTGGTAGATTAACAACTTAAAACAATTAAGGATGACTAATTTATTTACGACAGAATCAAAACCAATTCCGATAACCAAACAGATGGTCAAGGAAGCCTACCGCAAGGTAAATTCTAACAAAGGCAGTGCAGGAATTGATAAGCAAAGCTTGGAACAATTCCAAGAAAACTTACTCAATAATCTTTACAAAATTTGGAATAGAATGAGTTCTGGCAGTTACTTTCCACAAGCCGTCAAGGAAGTGATTATTCCAAAATCAGGTGGAGGTGAGCGAAAATTAGGAATTCCAACTATCATTGACCGCATTGCCCAAGAAGTTGTTAAAGCCTATCTTGAACCAAGAATGGAAGCAGTATTTAGCGAAAACTCCTATGGTTACAGACCTAACAAAAGTGCACACGATGCAATTGAGAAAGTAAGGGAAAATGTGCGAAAGTACTCTTGGGTAGTTGATATGGACATAAAATCCTTTTTCGATGAAGTAAATCACGAATTATTGCTCAAAGCAGTAAATAAACACGTTCCAGAAAAGTGGATACAGATGTACATTGCAAGATGGTTGGAATGTCCTATACAAGCTACAAGTGGCGAACTTATCCAAAAGAAAGGAGAGGGAACACCACAGGGAGGTGTCATCAGTCCATTATTAGCGAATCTATTTTTACATTATGTTCTAGACAAATGGCTCGAAAAGGAATATCCGCAACTGACATTTGTGAGATATGCTGATGATGTGATCGTGCATTGTTACAGTGAAAGTCAAAGTATAGAAGTTTTAAATGCGATTAAAAACAGATTAGCACAATGTAAATTGAGATTAAGTGAGGTAAAAACTAAAATTGTTTACTGTTTAGATTATAATAGAATGCAAAGAAAAGACTATTCTAAAAAGTTTGACTTTTTAGGATTTACTTTCAAACCACGTTCTATAAAATCAAAAACGGGAAGAGGAATGTATTTAGGGTTTGGGTGCGAGATAAGTCAAAAATCACAAAGTAGAATAATTAGATTTTGGAAAGAGCTTGAACTCCACAGAAAAAGCCCTTTGACAATTCAAGATATTGCCAATAAATTAAACTCTCAAATACGAGGAATAATCAGATATTATGGTTATTCAACAATTAGGCATTTGCAAGAATTGTTTAGAAACTTAGAGTTCAGACTAGCGAAATGGTATCGGAATAAATACAAAGAAAGAAGCTATCGAATAGCATTTGAAAGGATTAGAGAATTGAAATTCAATTTTCCAACAATGTTTTACCATTGGCAATTCTTTTAAAGGAAATGATTCGTATGATAAGAGCCGTATGAAGCGAGAGTTTCACGTACGGTTCTGTGAGAGGCTTGGGCTGAAACGCTTTTGCCTACTCGACCTTTGAGGTATAGTTAATGCAATTTTATTCAATTTGTTACTATAAAAAATCTTCATTTATAAATCTTCAAATAAATAATTTTTTTTATAATTTAGCTCAAAGTCAGGAGACTTTGCGGAGCGGATAAGGTTTCGACAGCGTAAGGCTTAATTTCAGAAGTCATTACACATTCTGTTTCAAAACCTAAATCTTGAAATGACTTTTCAAAACCTAATCTAATTCCACCAAGTCCTGCGAATAAATCTATGAATTTTACTTTCTGAATTTTATTATTTTTTTTGTTGAACTCAACTTGAGGTTCAGCAGCAATTGCTAATTGACTTTCGTATTCTTCTATTTCTATTTTTTCACACCCAATTACGGTTAAGCATTGTAGAAAAAAAGCTGCACTAAATGAACCACGACTGATTTTACTATCGATACTTGATTTAGTTTCTTCAATACCTATTTGTTCAAGCATATTTGCCAAGTCTGAATTTGAAATTCCTCTACGAACCAATTCTGACTTTAATAAACGTTTAACTTTATCGTTCCAATCTGACATAATTATAGAATTGTCTTGTTGCAAATTTGGCTAATAATTTGTAAATATGCAAATAAAAAGGCAAAAATAAAAATACGTTGGGTAACAACGTGTATAAATAATAGCGGTTTTAGTGCTTGTCCGAAATTATTTCTTTATCTTTACAGTTAAGTTAAAAAATTGAAAAGTTAGTGTGTTAAATCCGCTACTATTCATACACAAACCGTTAGCAAACATTAAAACCTAAATCATGAAAAAAACACTATT
Source organism: Flavobacterium sp. (assembly GCA_012032075.1). Taxonomy (GTDB): domain Bacteria; phylum Bacteroidota; class Bacteroidia; order Flavobacteriales; family Flavobacteriaceae; genus Flavobacterium. The sequence continues at coordinate 1,359 of JAAURU010000288.1, read as the reverse complement.
ACTTTTAATTGCTATATTAATTACTAATTTCGGAATTTCGCAAACAACACTGTTTTCTGAAAACTTCGAAACAGGAAATTTATTTACTCTAAATACTTCCGACTTAGGAGCTTCAACAACTTATAATACTTGGTTAATGAATAATAACTATGCTGGAGGTTCGGGTACTTTTGTTTGCTTAGGATTTCCTTTTTCATTTACTGTGTCAAACACACCGCAACAACCAGTTGGAATTACTGGAAACCCAACCAGTAACTACATGCATATTGCAAGTCAAGCAGCAATATCAAGTGGAATTAATTGTGCGTCTTACTTTCCTTCAGATGGTGGATTATGCATAGCAAATGAATCTAATTTCTCTAAAATGACTTCATCTGTTTCTACAGTAGGTTTTTCTGGTATTTCATTTAACTTTTGGTGGATATGCGCAGGAAGTATAAATGGTTATGGTGAAATATACTATAGTTTAGATAATGGAACAACTTGGATACTTAAAGAGAGTAACATGTATAATGTAAATAGTTGGACTCAAAAATCATTAATGGATTCAGCATGGGATAATAAACCAAATGTACAATTTGGATTTCGTTTTGTAAACAATACAGCATCTACTGCTTCAGACCCTAGTTTTTCTATTGATGATATTACTATAATTGCAGATAATACTTTAGGTATAACTAATATTGAGACTATAGTTAATTCAATAATTTATCCTAATCCAACAAATGAAGAAATAAATATTATTTTGAATAAAACATATAATAATATAAAAGTTAGTATTTCTGATATTTCAGGAAAAATAATAGACACTAAGTTCTTTAAAAAATGAAAGACTTAAATTTAAAAATATTAGGTAATAATGGTATTTATTTTTTAAATATTAAAGCAGATTCTGAAAATAGAATATATAAAATAATAAAAAAACAATAACGATTTGCCAACAATGTATAAAAATAATAGCGGTTTAATCGCTAAAACAAAAGTGAAATAATAGTAAAAAAGTCTGTGTTAAACCGAAAAGTTAGTGGTAAATATCCGCAACTAATATTATACAATCACGTTATAAGCCATTTTTCCGAACGAAATAAAAACAATATGAAATCATTTTATATCTTCTTAATTTCATTAACAATTCTTTCTTGCAAGAATATTAATTCGTCAACAAGTGAAGATGAAAACCATATGAAATTAACACAAAGAGAATGGATAAAGTCCACGAAGAATAATATGAAATTTCAAAAATCAAATTAATGTTAATTTCAAAACATTAAGTTATATTGGAAATTTTATTTTGACTAGTTATTTTATTCGTTTTGTTATTTTAATTTTTTTGCAATTGACATTGACATTGTCATTGCA
>JAAURU010000287.1 GCA_012032075.1 Flavobacterium sp. | reverse complement strand
TGGACGATTGGCGAGGATGTGCCGAAAAGATAGTTGAAAAGGAAAATTTGGGTTAAAAAAAATGTCCGCGAACCAAAATTCGCGGACATTTTTAATTTTCACTAACTCTATTTATCGGGGCATCTGAGAGAAAAACACTCTCATCTGAGTGCGCTGTCCGATGCTGGTAAAGTCAAGCAAATCAATTCCGTTACGAATTGTGTCGGCTTCAGCTTTGGTAGTGACAACTCCGCAAATTTTTCCGATAGCCGACATATCCGCATCAGAAATCCAACCGCCCATTAAAGTCTTAATGGCTCTTAGTTTAATGGTTGAGGAGAGATTGGCAATTTCAGTATTTGAATGAGCATTTATCCAATCTCTGATGTGGTCATCGTCGTTCATCCAGTAGGGATTCGGCTCATTTTCCTTGGTTATATCGGCAACATTCTGACTTCCGAGTGCGCCGCCGTCAACCGCCATCAAATTACCTTCATATCCGGGATCAATCGTGCTGGTGCGCGTTCCGCCGAACGTCCCTTTGACTTTACTCATTATTGATTCCGAATAACGGTCTTGCAAACCGATAACGTGACCGAATTCGTGTGCAGGTGTCCAGGTAAAAGCATCTGCTTCATTAGCATTCAGAGTCATTTTCTTGCCCATTCCGGGCATAATGTTGACGTTTGATGGTCCGTTTAGCAATGGTTTGAGGGCTTCTATTTGAGCTGTATTAGGAGATGCGCTTGAACCCGACGCACGGTAGCGAACCGTTACATTACAGCTTACCGAATAACCGTCTGTAAAATTTTGCGTCCAGGTTGTATTGATTGACTGCTGAATTGATAAAGCTCTTGCGGCACTAGCTTCGCCGCCATAAACTTCCATTGTGCCGGTAATTTTAACTGACTTATCGGTTCTATCAACCCAAATACCCGGTGCCGGAGAGAATCTCCCTATCGGCATTACATCATTTGCCATTTATTGTTTTCTCCTTTATTTACAAAACTGCCAACTTTAACTAATCCAATAAACATTCCAGAAAAGGTAGCTCTTACCCAATTTGATTTTTTATAAAAATAGTATTATCAATTGTAAAATCGGCATCTTTTTTGGATTTAGCATGTCTAAATGGAAAAGAAAACGTTTAGCCCCATCAATTCCTTCTTGTGTAATTTCAGTATTTAAGTCTAGTGATTTTCCACCTTCAAAAAGCAACATTTTTACTCCTAATTTTGTTGATGCATTTCTAAAAGAACCTGTAATATTTTTGGAATATAAAGTAAAAGGTGCTTTAAAAACTTTTGCCAATGCTCTTAATTCGGCATTATTAGGTACAATTCTTATTTGGGGTGCATTAAATCGACTAGCACCACCTGCATGAAAATCAACAGCATAATCGATAAGAGGAATAATTTCTTTAATCAGAAAATGAGCAAATCTGCTAGCTAGTGAGCCTGTTTTACTTCCTGGAAAAACACGATTCAAATCGCGACCATCTGGAAATTGTCGACTTTGGTTAACAAACCCAAAAATATTAATAATTGGGATACAAATTATAGTACCACATTTTGGTTTATTAATTTTCCTTATAATAATTTGCCTAACGATCTCAGTTCCGTTAATTTCATCACCGTGTAAACCAGCACTAAACAAAACTGTAGGACCAGCAATTTTTGAACGTTCAATAATTATTGGAATTTTTAGCTTTGTCATAGTATGCAATTTTGCAATTTCGACTTCTATAGTTTTACTTTCACCTGGTAAAATACTTTCACCTAATAAATAAATAGCTCCTTCTTTCATTTTCTTTTAATAATGGGTTAAAAGTAGAAAATCTAGAGCTAAAATTATAAAATCGTTAGCACTAAATAAAATGTAGCATTTTTAGTAACTTTGTTTACTCGATAAATGTTTACCAATGGAAGAAATTAAAATGGCATTAGATTTAAAGAAATCATTAGATAAGTTGCGACCAATTGATGTGGAGCAAGAAAATCGAATAATGCAAAAATTCCGATTGGACTGGAATTATCATTCGAATCATTTAGAAGGAAATTCACTGAATTATGGAGAAACTAAAGCGTTACTTTTATTTGGAATAACAGCTCAAGGAAAACCTTTAAAAGACCATTTTGAAATTACTGGTCATAATGAAGCGATAAATTGGGTAATTGATATGGTAAAAGGAGAAAGACCTTTAACCGAAAATTTCATCAGAGAATTACACAAACTTTTATTAAAAGAACCCTATGAAGTCGATGCAGTTACTCCAGATGGAAAACCAACCAAACGAAGAATCACTATTGGACAATACAAAACAACTCCTAATCATGTAAAAACGAAAACAGGAGAAATTTTTTATTTTGCTACACCAGAAGAAACTCCTTCAAAAATGTTTGATTTGTTGCAATGGTTCACAGATAAAACAAATGAGAAAGAGGTTAACCCAATATTTTTAGCAGTAGAATTTCACTATAAATTTATAAGAATTCATCCTTTTGATGATGGAAACGGAAGAACAGCAAGAATTTTAATGAATTTTATTCTAATGCAATTTGGATTTCCACCCGTTATCATAAAAACAGAAGATAAAGATAACTATTTCATTGCTTTGCAATTGGCAGATGCAGGAAACATAGAAGCATTTATAACTTATATCGCTCAAAATTTAGTCCATTCTCTTGAATTAATGATTGCTGGAGCAAAAGGAGAAAATATTGAAGAAGAAGACGATTTAGATAAAGAAATTGCTTTGTTGGAGCAGAAAATGAAGTCTTCATATATAACTAGAGAAGACAAAGCGAACAAATTATCTTTGTCTTTAATCGATTTAATTGATGGGTTTTATAATATTTATTTAAAGTTTAAAAAACTCTATAAAAATTCTGATTACAAATTTTATTTAAATGATGAACTTTTTGTTTTAGAGTATGATAAAAATAAACTTTTGAATTTTTTAAATAGAAAGTTTTTTAAAAGAATATATACAGATAGATATTTTATTAGTTTCTTCTTATTCTAATTTTTTGGAATGGAAAAACAATAGCCATGAGTTTAATATTACAATGAATATTGAATTTGAGCAGAATTATTATGATATTATTTTGAATCAAGAACAAATATTAGAAAAGAAGATATACCAATCAATAGAAAAAAAAGAACTAGATAAAATTATTTTAAAAGCTAAATCTTTACATATAAATTTTATAGAACAAAAAATCGCAGAAAAAGAGAACAAGTAGTTTTTCAACTTCAATAGCAATTTCAACCGTCAACGCACAACATAGAACCTATAACATTTAAACGGACAACAGAAAACCGATAATAGAAAAAATGCAAGCCTCTCTCGAACTTCAAATACAAACCTTACCCGATAATCCTGGAGTCTATCAATATTTTGATAAAGACGACAAAATTTTATATGTTGGTAAAGCTAAAAATTTAAAAAAAAGAGTTTCGAGTTATTTTACTAAAAGTCATGATAATTATAAGACTAGTGTTTTAGTCAAAAAAATTGTTTTCATTAAACATATTGTTGTAGCTTCAGAATCAGATGCATTGCTTTTGGAAAACAATATGATTAAGAAATTACAACCGAGGTATAATATTTTATTGAAAGATGATAAAAGTTATCCATGGATTTGTATTAAAAACGAACCTTTTTCAAGAATTTTCCCTACAAGAAGAATGACAAAAGACGGTTCAGAATATTATGGCCCTTATACCAATTTTAAAATTGTGAATACCATTTAGATATGATTAAAGAATTGTATCCAATTAGAACATGTACTTATGATTTGTCTAAAACCAATATCGATTCTGGAAAATATAAAGTGTGTTTAGAATATCATATTGGTAATTGCAAAGGACCTTGCGAAGGATATGAATCTTTGGCAAATTATCAAAAACAAGTGGAAGCCATTCGTCAAATATTAAAAGGAAATTTTAAAGACAGTTTAAAAGAATTTAAAACTCAAATGAAAGAATTGGCAGAAGAGATGCAATTTGAAGCGGCTCAAAAAGTTAAAGAAAAAATCGATGCGTTAGAAAAATATCAAGCAAAATCTACTGTTTTAAATCCAAAACTAAATAATATAGATGTTTTTTCAATAGTTTCAGATGAAAGTATGGCTTATGTCAATTTTTTGCAAATTTCTCATGGAGCAATTGTTCGTTCTCACACTATGGAAATTAAAAAGAAATTAGAAGAAACTGATGAAGAAATTTTACAACTAGCTGTTGTAGAACTTAGGGAACGCTTTAGATTATTATCAAGAGAAATTATTTTACCATTTCCATTAGCATTGGGTGAAAACCTAAAAATAACAGTACCACAATTAGGAGATAAAAAAAAAGGTTTTAGATTTATCCATTCGAAATGCCAAATATTACAGAATGGACCAATTGAAACAAATAAAAATTGTGGATCCAGATAGGCATACCAATAGAATTATGGCTCAAATGAAGAAAGATTTACGACTTTCGGTTGAGCCAAGACATATCGAGTGTTTTGACAATTCTAATATTCAAGGAACGAATCCTGTAGCGGCTTGTGTGGTTTTTAAAGATGGGAAACCAAGTAAAAAAGATTACCGTCACTTTAATATCAAAACAGTTGAAGGACCTGATGATTTTGCATCTATGGAAGAAGTAGTTTATAGAAGATACAAGCGATTACTAGACGAAAAAGAACCTTTGCCACAATTAATTATTATTGATGGAGGAAAAGGACAATTGTCTTCGGCTTTAAAAAGTATTGATGCTTTAGGGCTAAGAGGTAAAATTGCCATTATAGGAATTGCAAAAAGATTAGAAGAATTATTTTATCCAGGAGATTCTGTCCCACTGTATTTGGATAAAAAATCAGAAACTTTAAAAGTAATTCAGTTTTTACGTAATGAAGCACACCGATTTGGAATTACACATCATAGAGACAAAAGAAGTAAATCGGCCTTAACAAATTCATTAGAATCTATTCCAGGTATTGGTGAAAAAACAATGATAACGTTATTAAAACATTTCAAAAGTGTTAAAAGGTTGCAATTAGCTACAGAAAATGAAATATCTGAGATAGTAGGGCTTTCAAAAGCCAAAAAATAACCGAATTTTACAAAGAAAAAGA
>JAAURU010000286.1 GCA_012032075.1 Flavobacterium sp. | reverse complement strand
TTTTTAATAATTCAATAGCATGATAACCATCATCAACTATTACTGCGTTAAGATTTTTTGATTCTAAAATTTTTCTGGTAACTACTTGATTTATTTTATTGTCTTCAACAACTAAAACTTTTAAATTATCTTGAAAATTCTCAATAAACAGAACTTTTTGATTATTTATTTGTTCTTGATCTATTTTTTCAAATGGAATACAAAAAGTAATATTGGTACCAACATTTTCTTGACTTTCTAATTTTATAGAACCATTAAATAGTTTTTACTAATTTTTTTACAATAGTTAAACCTAATCCAGTTCCTTGATAATCATCTTCTTTTCTTTCAATTTGCACAAATTTATCAAAACCTTTTCATGTAATGCTGCTGGAATTCCAATACCGTTGTCTTTTACTTCAAACACAATATAATCTAATTCACTTTCTGATTTCTGTAATTTAACTTCTAATGAAACTATTCCATCTTTAGTAAATTTCAGTGAATTACTTATTAAATTGATAATAATTTGAGACAACCTTATTTTGTCTGATGAAACAAGTTTTTGGCAATGGAAAAATTGGTAAAAAAAACAATTTATTATTGCTTTTAGTCGCTATTAATTGCAAAGAATTAATAATAGTTTCAAGTTCTTCAACAAGATTAAATAAAGATTTATTTAATTGAATTTCAGTATCGTCAATTTTACTCATAATGAGTACATCATTAACAAGCTGCAATAAATATTTTGCAGAAAACTCAAGGGATTTTAGATGTTGGCTATCTTTTAATTCTTTGTAATCGTTACCTAGAATATTTGTAATACCAATAACTCCATACAAAGGTGTTCTTAATTCGTGTGTAATGGTTGCAATGAATTTAGATTTAATTTGATTGGCAACTTCTGCTTTTTGCATAGAAACTTCAAGAGCTTCATTAGTAGTTTTTAGTTTCTTATTATATTTCTTAGTAATAAAAGAATATCTTGATATAATAATGATCATCAAAAACAAGAAAATTACAACTATAATAATAATTCTATTAACTAAATTAGTCTTTTGTAATTTAGCATCTTGAAATTTTTTTTCAGCTTCAATTTTTTGAATTTTTAAGTTAGATACTTTTGCTTCAATAGGCGAACCAAAGACTTTTATTTGTCTTTCTATTTCTTTTGCATGAATACCATCTTCAATTTCATCATGTTTTTCAAGAAATTCTAATGCTTTATCAAATTTATTTTGGTTTTTATAAAATTCATATATTTCTTTATAAACATCAACTGCATAAAATTTATCATAATCAATTGTAATTTTGTCAATAAAATTAGAGGCAATCAAATAATTTTTCTCTGCGACAGAATATTTTTCTCTTTTATTGTAATATGAGCCTAATAGAGAGTAGTATAGAATACTAATTCTATAATCGTTTAATTCTTTTTCATAATATTTTAAATCGGTAAGATGATTAAATACAATATCTAATTTATTAATTTCTATATGTGTTTGTATTAAACCAACTTTAGAAAAAGCTATATCCTCAGATTTTTTTGAAATTAAGGCGTATTTGTAAGACTCTTTGTAATTTACTATTGCTTTTTGGTTATCAATTTGATAAAATAATACAAATTTGCTATATTAGTGTAAACATAATTTAATAATATATTATCATTTGTTAGTTTAGCATAATCAATAGCTTTTAAATAATAAATTTCAGCTTTTTTTAAATCATTTAATTCTTCATTACAAATAGCAATTTGATTATATGCTTTTGAAATAAAATAATGATTTTTTATTTTTAAGGAATAATTTAATAAATCTTCTGCATAATTCAAGCCTTTATCTATTTCAAGAGCGTTAATTGATTGAATTGATAGATTTAAAAGTTCGTCTGCATTAGGGTCATTAAAATTTTTGCTTTTTTGACCAAAAACATGACTACTACAACAAAATAATAATAGTATAATTGTTGGAGTAAGAAAACTATGTATGTGTTTGGTTAACAACAAATAATAATTGTTAATTTAATTAATTTCTAATCAATTTTTTGTATTTTATTCTTGTTGGTGTAACTTCTTTTCCTAAACGTTTTCGTTTGTTTTCTTCATATTCTGAAAAACTTCCTTCAAAATAATACACTTGAGAATCTCCTTCAAAAGCTAAAATATGTGTACAAACACGATCTAGAAACCATCTATCGTGAGAAATAATTACAGCACAACCAGCAAAATTTTCTAAACCTTCTTCTAAAGCTCTTAACGTATTGATGTCCAAATCATTCGTGGGCTCATCTAATAAAAGTACGTTTCCTTCTTCTTTTAAAGTCATGGCTAAATGCAATCTATTTCGTTCTCCTCCAGAAAGTGTAGCCACTTTTTTATTTTGGTCACTTCCTCCAAAGTTAAAACGTGATAGATAAGCGCGAGAATTCACTTGTCTCCCTCCCATTAACATTAATTCTTGTCCATCACAGAAGTTTTCATAAATTGATTTTTCTGGGTCAATATCGCTATGAGATTGGTCAACATAAGCTATTTTAACTGTTTCACCAATTGAAAAATTACCGCTATCTGGAGTTTGTTCTCCCATAATCATTTTAAAAATAGTAGATTTTCCAGCACCATTTGGACCAATAATTCCAACAATTCCAGCTTGTGGTAAGGTGAAATTCAAATCATCATATAGTAATTTATCTCCAAAAGCTTTAGCCACATGTTTAGCTTCAATGACATTTGTTCCTAAACGAGGACCATTTGGAATATAAATCTCTAGTTTCTCATCTAAAACTTTTTGATCTTCATTTAAGAGTTTGTCATAATTTTGCAAACGTGCTTTTTGCTTTGTTTGTCTTCCTTTTGCACCTTGACGCACCCAGTCTAATTCTCGTTCTAATGTTTTTCTTCGTTTTGAAGCTGTTTTTTCTTCTTGTTCCATACGTTTTGTTTTTTGGTCTAACCAAGAAGAATAATTTCCTTTCCATGGAATACCTTCTCCTCTATCTAATTCCAAAATCCAGCCAGCAACGTTATCTAAGAAATACCTATCGTGAGTTACTGCAATTACAGTTCCTGCATATTGTTGCAAATGTTGTTCTAACCAAAGTACTGATTCTGCATCCAAGTGATTCGTTGGCTCATCTAATAACAAAACATCGGGTTGTTGTAATAATAAACGACATAAAGCTACCCTACGTTTTTCTCCACCAGAAAGTATATTAATAGGAGTATCTGCTTCTGGAGTTCGTAAAGCATCCATTGCCACCTCTAATTTATTATCAATTTCCCAAGCTCCAGCTGCATCTATTTTATCTTGTAATTCTGCTTGACGATCCATAAGTTTTTGCATTTTATCTGCATCTTCATAAACTTCTGGAAGTCCGAAACTGTCGTTAATTTTATTAAATTCGTCAAGTAAAGCATAAATTTCTGCTGCACCTTCTTTAACAATATCAATTACTGTTTTGGTTTCATCTAATTGTGGTTCTTGCTCTAAATATCCTACAGTATAACCAGGCGCAAAAACTAAGTCTCCTTGAAAGTTTTTATCTAAACCAGCAATAATTTTTAATAATGAGGATTTTCCTGAACCATTAAGACCAAGAATACCAATTTTTGCTCCATAAAAGAAACTTAAATAGATGTCTTTTAAAACTTGTTTATTAGTACTAGAGTAAATCTTGTTAACTCTAGACATTGAAAAAATTACTTTCTTATCGTCTGACATATTCTTAATTATTGTATAATTCTAAATTATTTTTTTCTAATTTCTAACTTTTTTTAAACTCTACCTTTTAATGCATTAAAAACCCATGCAATTGCAAAAAACCAACACCTACAGCAGAAAATCCCCAACCAGCTACATCTGCATAACGATACACACCTAATCCTATCAAAATCAACCCCATAATTATCATAATAAAAGTAGCCCAAGCCAGTACAGTATTTTTATTCATTCCCATAATATGTATATTTTCATTTTAATTAAAAAAATTCAGCCTACAAAGATACACAATCCATTATTTATTTAAAATAATAGTGAAAGTTCTATAAATTATTTAATTGAATATTTTAACCAACATTTCTTTCAACAAATCATGTTGAGAAATTGCATTTGCTCCGACACCTTTACTTTTAACATCAATTTCTCTTAGTGTTGCCACTATTCCACTAACCTTTTTCATAGGATAATTTCTAATGGCAATATCATAGTCAGATACAAAATAGGGATTTACTTTTAATACTTTAGCAACATTTGCTTTTGATTTATCTTTTAATCCATGATATTGTAGTAATTGAGAAAAGAAACCAAAAACGAGTCCAGTTGTAACTACAATTGGATTGTCTTTTTGATTTTGAGAAAAATAAGTGATGATTTTATAGGCTTTTAATTGGTCTTTTTCTCCTATTGCTTTTCGTAACTCAAAATTATTATAATCTTTACTAATTCCAATATTCTCCTCGATATCCTTTGCTGTTATTGAGTGTCCCTTAGGTAAAACAATTTTTAATTTATCTAGTTCATTGCTAATTTTTGATAAATCAGTACCTAAGAATTCTACAAGCATTGCAACGGCTTTGGGTTCAATGGCATAACCACTTCCAGAGAGTACACGTTTTATCCAATCTCCAACTTGTTTTCATAAAGTTTTTTACTTTCATACTACTCCTGTTTTGTCTAAAAGCTTTGTATTATTTTTTCGCTTGTCTAAAGTTTTGTATTTATATGCAAAAACTAAAACTGTTGTAGGTTGAGGGTTTTCTGCATAAGCTTCAAGTTTATCTATTGTTCTAGTTAATTCTTGCGCTTCTTTTACAATAACTACTTGTCTATCAGACATCATTGGGTAGCGTTTAGCATTGGAAACAATTTCTTCAATAGAAGTATCTCTTCCATACAAAACCATCTGATTAAAGCCTTTTTCGTCTTCTGTTAAAATGTTATCTTCAATAAATTCAGTTAATTTATCTATATAATAGGATTCTTCACCCATGAAAAAATAGATAGGTTTAAAATTTCCCGCTTTAATATCTTTTGTAATTCTTATTACTTCGTCCATGATAGTTTGTAGTGTTCAGTAATTAGTTGGCAGTTTATAATATTTACTTAATTTTGTCTAATGAAGCCATTACATTTTCCAACCTATTC